>JAPUKJ010000005.1 GCA_027295705.1 Ignavibacteria bacterium
CAAATCGTAAACTTCCGTAGAGCCCATGAGTCTCTTGAAAGGCCTCGATCTGAGGATGAAATCGGACGGGTACATTCGTTTGATTTGTCCGATGATATGAAGTCCGGTGATAACAGGCTGGAACGACTCTTGGTCGGTGACCTCAATGAACACACCGTGGCACTCAATTCCTCCGTATTTTGATGATGTCGGAGTAAACGAGACCGGGCTAAATTTCACACCCTGTAGACCGAGTGCTGCGAGAGAAGCCGAGAGATCTTCAGAATCAATGTACGGCGCCCCGATTGTCCGAAACGGGCGAGGCGTTCCTCTTCCCTCGGATACATTCGTCGCTTCGAGAAAACATGTAGCCGGATAAACTCTCGCTGTCGAAGGTGTCGGAATATTTGGCGATGGACGCATCCACGGAAGTTCAGTCTCTTCCCATGTCATTCTCCGCCTCCAGCCTTCCATAGGAATTACAATAAGGTCAGCCTTCACTTTGTCGTTAAGCCAACCCTCGCCATTGATCATCTGGGCAAGTTCGCCGCAGGTCATTCCATACACAACCGGGATAGGAAACATTCCAACAAACGACTTGAGGGAATCTTCAAGGATTGGCCCGTCCACTCTGATACCTCCGAGTGGATTCGGACGATCAGCCACGACAAACGAAATCCCCGCCTCCGCAGCAACCTCCATTGCCAGAGCCATTGTGCTGATGTAGGTATAAAACCTTGCTCCCACATCTTGGATATCATAGATAAGCACATCTACATCATGCAACATATCAGGGGTTGGCTTTCTGGTTTTCCCGTAGAGAGAATAGATTGGAATACCGGTCCTTGTATCCTTGCTGTCTTTTACAGATTCACCCGCCGCTGCGTCGCCGCGAACTCCATGCTCGGGACCGAATAGTGCAACGACGTTAACATCATTTGCAAGCAGCGTGTCGAGAAAAAACTTACCTGAGGTTACCCGCCCTGTGTGATTTGTAATAAGACCGACATTCTTCCCTTTCACCAAATCTAAATGCTTCTCAATGAACAGATCAGCACCAACTCTTACCTGTGAATGGAGCGTGCAAGCTGATAGGCAGAAAAGCGAGATCTTGGTCGAGAATATCCCCACACGTAAAGCTTGCACGACTAGTCTTCTTGGAAGACGGAGCCAACGTTTACTAAACATTTGCAAGTTCTGATTCACACTTCTATTCTTTCTCGTACTAGATGCCAAGCAACGATTGTCATCCCATCCCAGATTGTTCCATTACTGATAAGTTGATCAATCTCTCTTGCGTCGAATGACAGCAACTCAAACTCTTCAGTTTCATCGGGCGTTCCCCCAACATATTGCAGTTCTTGCGCTAAGTAGACACGACACATTTCATCGGTCACGCCGTTGTAAGGATTGAATTCACCAACCGGGGCCATTCGGCTTGAAGAGTAGCCGGTTTCTTCGACCAATTCGAGTGATGCGGTCTCATCGTGTGTCGAACCATCCTTCACACTGCCGCACGGAAACTCTATACTATCCTTCCCAGCCAGATAGCGATACTGTTTCACTGCCAGCACCCTACCGTTCTTCATAATTGGAACAATCATGGACGAGCCACAAGTGTGAACATAATGGTACTCCCCCGTTTCCCCGGATGGAAGCTCCAATTCGTCCCGTTTGTACGTCCACCAGCGGTTCCTTAGAACGACTGATTCAGACAGTCTCTTCCAGGGTCTCACCCAGTAATCCTATGAACAAAGAAAAACATAAAGGCGGGTCTGAAATACGTTGCCGCGTTCAGCGCCCTCCTGCTCTGTACGATGGGGGCACTACGAACAAGTCACAAATTCTCCGGTCAGCTCTTTTTCGGAAAAGAAATACCTAACCTCAAATCTGCCACTCTCCACTGAATCTGAGCCATGAACAATGTTCTCTTGCATGCTGGAAGCGAAGTCCCTCCGGATGGTACCTGGTTCGGCGTCCTTAGGATCGGTGGCACCGATCAATTTCCTGAAATCAGCAACCGCGTTTTCTTTTTCAAGAGCAATAGGTATAGATGTCCCTGAGCACGTAAACTTCACAAGGTCATTGTAAAATGGCTTTTCTTTATGCACTGCATAGAATTCGCCTGCTGTCGCGTTTGTAAGCCTCACTACCTTCATTCCGAGAATCGCGAATCCAGCATTCTCAATCCGTGTGATCACCTCTCCGGAAAGCTTCTTTTTTGTACAGTCAGGTTTCAAAATAGCAAGTGTTCGCTCTATCATTTATGTCCCGCTGATTTAGTTTGTGGACTTGGGTTCATACGTGCAAAGAAATCCCACTTGTTGTGCTGGTCCACCCAGGTTAATCTCATTTCTTTCTCCTCCTCCTCGCTAGTCCCATTGCGCGTCGAGAAGCTTTTCTCTTGCTCTTGGCGACAGTTTTCTTCTTCAACTTCCGCAGGTGGAGCAGACTCCTTCGCTTCAACACGAGTTCCATTGCCTGACCTATCATGGCTGGACTCTCAACCACGTAAATACCTGCATTACGCATCGCGTCCATCTTCTCTTGTGCTGTTCCTTTTCCACCCGCGATGATTGCGCCTGCGTGTCCCATACGGCGGCCTGGTGGAGCCGTTCGACCTGCTATGAACCCAACAACAGGCTTTCTTACACACTTCTTGATGTATTCCGCTGCTTCCTCCTCTGCTGTTCCACCAATTTCCCCGATCATGATGATCGCATCCGTGCCAGGATCGTCATTGAACAGCTTTATCGCATCAATGAATCTGGTGCCAACAATAGGATCCCCGCCAATTCCTATGCACGTCGATTGGCCAATCCCTCGTTCGGTAAGTTGCCAGACTGCTTCATACGTAAGAGTTCCACTGCGCGAGATAACCCCGACTCGACCAGCCTTGTGAATGAATCCAGGCATAATGCCAACTTTGCACTGACCGGGCGTAATAATACCCGGGCAGTTCGGGCCAATCAAGCGAGCGGTGTTCCTGCTGATGTATTCATAGACCTTCACCATATCTCGTGTAGGGATTCCCTCGGTAATGCAGACAACTACTTTGATTCCTGCCTGTGCGGCTTCTATCACGGCATCCGCGGCGAATGCATCGGGCACGAAAATAGCCGAAGTGTTAGCACCAGTTTGCTTGACTGCATCGGCAACAGTATGAAAGACAGGCACTGTCCTCGCGAA
>JAPUKJ010000050.1 GCA_027295705.1 Ignavibacteria bacterium
AGAAGATCGTGGTTTTGTAAGGCTGCATCTGAGGAAGAGAGAAAATGAACCTAACAATAAACCTAAAGTAAAGGAGAGAACCATGCGAGTTTGCAGCGTTACTTCTGTCTTGATGATTGTATGCGTCAGCCTGGTCTTCGGAGGGGAAAATCTTCTCAAACCGAAGAAGAGCTTGAACCCTTTAGAATTTGTTTGCGGTACATACCGCGGCATGGAGAGAGAAATCTTACCACGGTTCTATGATTTCCAAGCAAGAACGAAAAATTTCACTCTTTTACCAACCAATGATTTCATTTTTGACAATGTTTTTGTAATGGAGGCTGACAGCTCTATTTTCGTTCCTATGGCTGTGAATTCCTTTGATACGGATTTCCAAACCTTCCATTTTACGCCGAATGGTAATGGATATAGCATCACTTCAATTCCGCTTAATTTCGATACAGTCTTAGGACTCGATTTGGGTTTGGGAGATGACGAAAATACCCCGGTTAATTTGCAGTTTACGTTTAATTTTTATGGCGTTGCCTGGACGGAGGTACATGTAAACTCTAATGCAATTATTGGCTTTGGAGGCAATGCTCATGAGGGAGGATTTCCTAGCTCTAGTTTTTTCAATACAATCCCAAAAATTGCAGCTTATCATGTGGATTTAAATCCGGCAGTAGGTGGCGGTGTATTTCAAAAAAGCGAGACCAACAAGATCACAATTACGTGGAATAACATTCCGGAGTTTTCTGCACCTACTAATTCCAATACGGTTCAATTAGTGCTGTATGATGATAATTCATTTGATCTAACGTTTAACGGAATCGATGCCATTATAGCGGCACAGGGATCCCCTATTCCTGTAGGTATTCACCCCGGTGGAACACCCAGTACATTAGAACTCATCAGTTTCTCGGACGATCTCCCACATTCGGGTGCCGTCGGTGCAGCGATTTATGAACAATATCTAAATGTTACAACCTTACAAATTATTCAGCAAGCTGTAACGCAGAAATTCTATCAAACCTTTCCCGATAGTTTTGATCAAATTATTGTGTTTACAGACTTTGCTTATGACCTTGGTGGCGGATTTGCATTTCATGCAGGCGTAAGTAATTCTGTACAAGGAATTGGGCGAGGTATGTTTGATGCTACCTTATCACACGGAAGCGCCGGACGGCTTCAAAGTTACATATCTATGAATCAACTTAATGTCTGGCCTACTAACCCAGAACAGCGTTTCTTTGGCGACGGGAATAATTTCCTCACTATTATGGGGCAGGAAGCCGGACATCGGTGGGGGGCGTTTCTCTTCTTTCAATCTCCTGTGGGACAACCAAGTGATCTGCTGCTAGGTCGGTCCTTGGCACACTGGAGCTACTACGCCGACCTAGACCACTCCTCATTAGAAGGAGGAAACTGGGAACACGTCTCAGGAGATTTATTTGTAGTCCCGACCCAAGTCGATTACTTCTCTGACATAGATGAATACACCATGGGATTGAGAACCCCCGCCGAGGTGTCACCCACCTTCTACGTAAGTAGCCCGAGCAACAACACGATCTCGGCCCGTTCGCAGGGCACACCTCTTCAAGGAGCCACAGCCACTGGAACACAAGTTGACGTCACAATAAATCAAATTATCGCTCAAGAAGGTCCCCGTATTCCTGCGGAGGCCAACGCCCAAAAGGATTTTCGTGAAGCATTTGTTCTTGTGATCCAAAATGGCACGACACCATCTCAGTCAGATTTGAATAAGATTGCAAATTTCCGGCGCGCATGGGAAGACTACTTTGAGATTTCTGTAGACGGACGCGCCACGATGAATACACATTTAACGACCTCCTGGCCGGTCGCCATAGTGAGAGGTAACGTCCTTGATGCAAGCACAAGTAATCCTTTGGAAGATGTTCAAGTAGAATCTGTTGAACGAGAGTTCTCTCAGTTTGTGTCAAGCGGTGGTCGGCATGTCTTCCGATACATGCAATCCGATTCGGCTGTGGGAACCGAAAATGTAACCATCATTGCCAGCAAGTTTGGATTTGTTCCTGACACCTTTGCAACAAGCATATCATATGGGTCCACGATTGTACACGATTTTCAACTGGACTCTCTTGCCAGCGCCACCATATCGGGAACAATCACGGACAGCATCTCAGGGCAGGGAGTTGTTGCAGATGTTCTATTCTTCCTAGAAGGAGACCCGACGGGTGACCCCACGTACACAACAACGACACAGCCCAACGGCTCGTACTCAGTCTCTGCAGCCATTGGCAACTACAGGATCGAGGTATTGGCGCCGGCTCCGTATGTTGACGAGGTTGTACCGAAGAATGTGAATCTGTCAGCAGGTGGCACGACAGCAAACTTTGCACTCCTCGAAGCAGAGGTCTTACTAGTGGATGATGATGGTGGTGTTTCCTCTGAGGCAGACTACCAGAGCTCGCTCGACAGGCAGAACTTGCGTCGGCGCACCTTTAGTGTTGCCGATAGCGGTTCAACGCCTTCGGCAGTGCTAGCCTCATTCAATGAAAAACCTGTGATGTTATGGTTTACAGCCGACGACACTACGAACGCGCTAACCATGAATGAACGCCTTGTGATCGTTAGTCATCTCATAGGAGGTGGCAACGCAATCATCACAGGTCAAAACATTGCAGAGTTCACCGCGCCCGGTGATACGTTGCTCGCAAAGCATCTCGGCATCCAGTATAACGGGACTCCAACTGCGCCGTTCTTGAGAGGCTTTGCGGGAGATATCATAGGCGACGGCATTAGCTTGCTATTCACAGCTAGCTCAAAAGACATGCTGTCGATTATCACAGGAAGCACTGGCCAACCTACGAAAACGTTGTACTACGGTACCTCCCTTAGTGATACTGTGAATATCGCGGGTGTCCGCGTAATTGGTCCCAGCAGCGCATGGGGAGCCACATTTTTTGGCTTCGGCCTCGAGCGCTTAGCTCCAGCGTTTCAGGATACCTTCATCATCCGAAGTATCAGATACTTCGATCAGATTGTGGTCAGCGTGTCAGAGCGCGATGCTCAAACAGTACCAAATGAATTCACCCTAGCTCAGAATTACCCCAACCCATTCAACCCGACAACACAGATTAGGTATGGCTTGCCTCACCAGAGCCATGCAACGATAATCATCTACAACGTAGTTGGACAGGAGGTGGCCATGCTGTTTGATGGAGTGCAAGCGGCTGGATTCCATGAGGTCATTTGGAACGGCACGAATGCCAAAGGCACACCAGTGGCAAGCGGAATATATTTCTACAAGCTGGAAGCCACAGGAGAGAATGGAACACAATTCACCAATATCAAGAAAATGTTGATGCTAAAGTAAGGCCGCCAGCAATGAACACGTAATAGTCCCGCGCAAACATCGTTAGAAAATAAACCCCGCATCACAAGCGGGGTTTATTTTTCCTGACGAGATCCTTGCCAGCTCTTTTCAGAATTTTCTCCTCTTCATAACTGTCATTACTCTTGATTGTCTTCCCAGTGAGGCATATCTTGTGTGTTATTATTGATCTGAACAGTTCAATCAAATACGTACAGTCCTATGCCGAGGTAATTCATGTCTTCATTCACAACTACTCTTATCTGTCCACTCATCCTCATTACGACTGTTGGATGTAGCAGCCCCGAGCCAGAAGTCAGTGCTACCTCAAACCTATCGACAAAGATCGAACGGTTTGCTCTTACTGAGATTACGGCGGACATTTCCAGGCTCTCTGAAGGAGATCGCAAAGCGCTTGATAAGCTTGTTGAAGCAGCAAGACTGATGGACAAGATATACATACGACAGGTTTGGAGTGGAAACGAGACGCTTCAGCAGAAGCTGGGAGCAGACAAAAGTAAGGCAGGTCTGGAGCGGCTACACTACTTCAACATCAACATGAGTCCCTGGTCCAGCCTGGATGATAATGAGCCGTTTATCGAGGATGTGCCACACCCGAGGCCTCAAGGGGCAAATTATTATCCAGCAGACATGTCCAAAGAGGAGTTTAATAATTGGGTTGAGACGCTCCCGGAATCCGAAAAGCAGAGGGCTACAGGTTTCTTCTATACGATCCGACGAGGTGCCGGCGGGAAGCTTTATATCAAACCCTACAACGAAGAATACAAAGACCTACTTGAGCCCGCGGCACAGCTTTTACGAGAAGCGGCATCGCTGACAGACAATCGAAGTTTGAGCACGTACCTCGCCAAACGCGCCGATGCTTTTCTCAGCAACGATTACTACGACAGCGATGTAGCATGGATGGAGATGGACAGCCCGATCGACGTGACTATTGGTCCGTATGAAGTGTACATGGATGAGTTGTTCAATTACAAAGCAGCGTTTGAGGCATTCATCACGCTGCGAACGATGAGGAGACGAGGAAGCTGACGGTATTCTCTTCTTACCTTCAGGATATTGAAGACAATCTGCCGATTGACCCTCGTTATCGTAACCCGAAGCTGGGCGCGCTCGCCCCGATTCGGGTAGTGAACGAAGTAGTAGTCGGAGGCGAGGCCAGAGATGGAGTCCAGACTCTTGCATTCAACCTCCCTAATGATGAGCGGGTGACAAGGGAAAAAGGGAGCAAACGTGTTATGCTTAGGAATGTACAGGAAGCAAAGTTTGGCAAGATCCTGAAGCAAATTGGATAGATTGCCGTCGATCCTCAACAGCGTTCCTTGGTAGCATTTGAGTCATTCTTCACACACAGTCTTGCACACGAACTCATGCACGGCCTCGGCCCACACACTATAACTGTGAACGGCAAACAAACAACCGTTCGGAAGGAAC
>JAPUKJ010000051.1 GCA_027295705.1 Ignavibacteria bacterium
TGTTATCTCCCTTGAAGAAGAATCGTTTTTCTGTTATCATTCCCAACAATAAAAACTTCATTCCCATCAGTATAGCAATCAAACCAGAGAGCAGGACTAGTATAGAATTGTGTAAACTGGTTCCAATCGATTCCGTTGAAATGGTAAACCGCCCTCCCAACCGCTATGATGTTCTGTGGACTGCTTTGTGACATGTGGCCGACTTCGCCAATTACCAACCTCACCCATTCCGTTCCTTCACGACGATAAACGTTAGGACTCGTTGTATACAGATATCCTTCCGCAGCATAGACTCCGATTTCACATCGCTACCTTTAATCTATGCTCACTTCAGATTGTGTTCATTTGCACTCGACACTTTCATATTCACGCCGATTGAAATAAAGTCTCTTAGGTCTGGATAGTAGCTTGTTCTTTTGACGTTTGCATACACCGAGACTATGTCACTTATTAGAATCTCCAGGCCCAAAGCGTAATGGAAGTGGAGAGCAACAAGAGCCGGAACACCTATCCCAAAACCTCCTTGTCCATAGATATTCCACCCGCCAACAGCATGGGTACGCAACTTGCCCGCCGCACTGAACATGAAGAAGTTCTTTTCTTCGCCCCGTACAAACTGAAACTCCACCGGCAAAGAAAATGCTCCAGGAAACCTATATTCATATAGCCCAAACAATGTCCACCGTTCTGCTATAGACCCCCCGTTGCTTTGGAAACCACTCCTGAGCCCAAGCCATGAGTTACCCTCGGAGTCTGCTGTTCCTTCTTTCATTGTTTTGTTACCGGTGTTAGCGATTCCTGCAAGGTCTTTCCTTTTTAGAATAATCTGTTGGCAGTCGCTCACAAAATGGCCGTCGGACATGCATGCAGGTAGAAGCGTAACGCTATCACCACTCCTTTGACCTGTTGCAGAATTGGCCCTTGAAGCCTTTTGAGCATAAAGAATCATACCAGCCCCAAGGAGCAGGACAAAAATCTGGTTTGACCAGATCCTTTTCATAATAACCCTCTACCAACCGTGAACTACTATGGTTCTCCGGTTCTCATTCCCAACAATGAAAACTTGATTCCCATCAGTGTAGCAATCAAACCACCGAGCAGGATTAGTATAGAATTGTGTAAACTGTTTCCAATCGATTCCGTTGAAATGGTAGACCGCCCTTCCAACCGCTATGATGTTCTGTGGACTGCTTTGTGACATGTGGCCGACTTCGCCAATTACCAACCTCACCCATTACGTTCCTTCACGACGATAAACGTTAGGACTCGTTGTGTACAGATATCCTTCCGCAGCATAGACTCCGATTCCAAATCGCGCCGGAGGTGCACCTGGAGTCCGCATCACCGAGTCTATGATTTGCCAACCAATACCGCCGAACCGGAAAAGAAACGAGCCCGACGAATCAACTGGCACCGTGCTATCGTTCCTATGGCGCCCATGGCATACACTTCCGTTGATGAAATACGGGCAATAGATGAAAAAAAGAACTCCGTGCCCAGTTCGTACTTGTCCACTGTATGCCATCGAAACCGAAGATTGTCCCGTCACTTCCTCCTGCCCACACACGTGTCGGGGAAATAGCCCATACACTACCAGGGTATGAAAGCGTGTCGGTCGACCAAACGTAATCACGCTTGCCTGGCTTGGGCCCTTCCTCAGCAGGCGGTTCAGTAGTGTTGCAAGAAATTGCAAAGAACAGCAACGTTAACATCGCAAGGTCGAGCTTCATAGGTACCCTCCCTTCAGAGTTGAACGTCGCTTGATCAGTCGGAAGCGAGTGAAAACAACGGGGACAGGAACACTCTGCACGTCGTATCCTGTCTGTAGTCAATATACCTCACTGAAATAGACAAGTCAATAATTCTGGCTGTTGTGGAATTCGACAGCCCGCGTAGAGGTGAAATGATGCATTTTCCGTGGCCAACCAATTGCATTTCCAAAATTTTTCATTAACATAGTAGCGCACTTGAAAAACAAGCTGTTGAAACGTGAAATACATTCTGCCATTGTTGCTCTGTGCAGCCCTTCTCATCGGCTGTCAGCCCGCCGCACGAAAAGCTATGCGCGAACCTGCAAGAATTCCACGGGCTCTCAGCACATCTCCATATCCAGATCTGAAAGAAGGCATCGACGCTCTGCTACCGGATTCGCTGTTTCCACCCTCAAGCGTTGCTCTAAAGGTGGTTTCATTATCAACCGGTGAAACGCTCTACGATCTCAATTCGGATCTGCTCTACACTCCGGCATCTAATCAGAAGCTCTTCACTGCAGCAACTGCTTTGTCGAAATTAGGCGAAGATTATCTCCTGTCAACTGTGGTCAGCATTGACACACTCGCTGGAATCATCTATGTGAAAGGTTTCGGCGATCCACTGCTCTCAACCACAGACATCGACTCGATAGCCAGGACTCTCCATGAAGTATTACCACCAGACACGACTTGGACGGTCATTGGTGATGTTTCTTATTTCGACGATAGGCAGTGGGGGAAGGGATGGATGTGGGATGATGAGCCCGACCCGACAGCAATGTTCATCACCCCTCTTTCCGTCAACCGAAACACTATTGACGTGCGGATAGGCCCAGGGCCCAAACACGGAACCCCTCTCAGCGCCACGATCGAACCCGCCACCGTCTTCGTCTCGCTAGAAAACGAAGGTATGACTGTTTCCGATTCTGTGATCGAAAAGATTGATCTCACGCGTACATGGCAGGAAAGGTCGAATACGCTGAAGATCACCGGAGAAATGCTTGTAGGAGTTTCAGAAATCGTTAAAACTGTGAGTGTCTGGCAGCCGGAATTGTATATGCTGACTCTCTTGTCAGAGCGCTTGCAATCGCTTGGAGTCAAAGTATCAGAAGCGCTCATCGACACGCTGACGCCGGTCGCATTCGAAGTTATGCGCTATTCGCATCGCCTTGACTCGGTCATCACGTACATGAACAAAGAAAGCGACAACCTGACGGCTGAAAACTTGCTCAAGACATTGGCGGCTGAGAAGCGAGGAATACCAGGCACTGGCGCGGCAGGAATTGCTGTCATGAAGGAACATCTTATCAGCATCGGCATTGACACGACAAACATCGCCATAGCTGATGGATCAGGTGTCTCCCGCTACAATCTCACCTCAGCCAACGTTATCGTCCAACTCCTAGAAAGCATGTACAGAACTCAAGAGCACTATGATGCGTTTTACCATTCGCTGCCTATCGCGGGGGTTGATGGCTCACTTGAAGATAGAATGAAAGGCTCAACAGCACAGGGAAACTTGCGAGCAAAAACTGGGACTTTGACCGGTGTCTCCTCTCTTTCGGGATATGTCCATACAGACGATGAGGAACTTTTGGCTTTCGCAATGTTGATGCAGAACTACACAGCCAAGGCTAAATACTACCGAGAGGTGCAGGATAGGATCGGTATTTTCTTGAGCGGCCTGCGCCGAGACGACTTCTGATTCACACAAGTTCTCTATTCAGGGGGGCGTATCCTTACATCTCCTCCTGATGTGTGCGCGTAAATGGCATTCCCTCCTCCGTTTATCGTCCCCCTAATTCTGTCCTCCTCAATAAATACCGGACACTGTCACAGGAAGGTCGCAGATTAGAACCGCCACTTGCCGATGCGTCAATATTCGCGGCAATATCCTTCGCAACGGTTATATCGATATCT
>JAPUKJ010000052.1 GCA_027295705.1 Ignavibacteria bacterium
GAATTGATGAAACGCTAGAAAGAGATCAGACTGAACTCATCGAGTTTTATGCCTCGCAGAAAGGAGAGTATGAGTTTAAATGTTCTCACTTTTGTGGGATAGGCCATCTGTGGATGAATGGGAAGGTGGTTATCGAGTGAAGTGCAGGCCCTGCTCCAAAGACCGTCACCTCGGACTCAACCAAGAGTTAACAAGTTGAAAAAGCTTTTTGCCTGATACCGAACAAGTGAACAAAAGGCCCACAGAACGCCTTTCCTCCAGAGTCGAAAACTATATCAAGTACCGGCCATTCTATCCGGAGTCAATAATTAACCTGCTCAAATCGGAGTGTAATCTCACAAAGGATTCGATCATTGCTGATGTCGGTTCAGGCACTGGAATCCTATCAAGGTTATTACTGCAAAATGGCAATCGGGTCTTCGGAATTCAGCCGAACATCGAAATGGGCAACGCTGGCGACCGCCTTCTCAATCATTTCCCTCAGTTCACGAGCGTCGCTGGAACCGCTGAGGCAACCACAATCGACGACCACAGCGTGCAATGATGATGGATCGAAAAGAGGCCGAACAGAAATGGTTTCAATAAGTCCAATTAGGAAAGTACAGATACTGGCACGACACGCGTCTGAAGATCGTCACCTCTCACTCGCCGATGATCCCATGCCAATAAAAAAAGCCCCCAACTTTTGGAGTTGAGGGCTGGAGTTCAGCTCGAAGGTTATCGCCTACCTCTTAGTACATGCCTTCCATGCCACCACCACCCGGAGGCATTGCGGGCATTGCCTTCTTCTCCTCTGGTTTCTCAACCACGGTAGCCTCTGTTGTCAATAATAGACCTGCAATTGAAGAGGCATTTTCAAGAGCAATCCGACAAACCTTGGTGGGATCAATAACACCCGATTTTATGAGGTTCTCGTACTTCTCCGTGTAGGCATTGAAACCGAAGTCATCCTTGCCTTCTTTGACTTTGTTAACCACTACCGAGGCTTCAACGCCGGCATTTGATACAATGAGACGTATTGGCTCCTCAAGGGATCGACGAATGATCTCAACGCCAGTAGCCTGATCGTTGTTCGCAGTCTGCACGCTGCTAAGCTTTGATGCGGCTCGCAGATATGCCACACCGCCACCAGGGATAATTCCCTCTTCCACCGCAGCACGAGTTGCGTGAAGTGCATCTTCAACGCGGGCCTTCTTCTCCTTCATCTCAACTTCAGTCGCTGCGCCGATCTTTAGCACCGCGACACCACCCGACAACTTGGCAAGTCGTTCCTGCAGCTTCTCCTTGTCATAGTCTGATGTCGTCTTGTCCATCTGTGCCTTGATCTCGTTAATGCGCTTCTTGATGTCGTCCTTCTTGCCTTCACCTTCAACGATGGTTGTATTGTCCTTGTCAATGACAACTTTCTTTGCCTTGCCAAGGTAACTGACTGTCACGTTTTCCAGCTTGTAGCCCTGTTCTTCTGATATCACCGTACCTGCGGTGAGGGTGGCAATATCCTCAAGCATCGACTTGCGGCGATCACCGAAGCCTGGAGCTTTCACGGCCGCGACTTTCAGAGTACCGCGGAGCTTGTTCACAACCAGTGTCGCGAGCGCTTCACCTTCTAGGTCTTCTGCAATGACGAGGATCGGGCTACCAGTTTGCGCAACTTTCTCCAAGATCGGGAGAAGATCTTTCATTGCTGAGATTTTCTTGTCGTGAATGAGGATCTTTACATTCTCAAGCACTGTTTCCATCGACTCGGGATCAGTGACGAAATACGGTGAGAGATACCCACGATCGAACTGCATACCCTCAACAACGTCAGTGCTGGTATCGGTGCCTTTTGCCTCCTCAACGGTAATGACACCATCAACACCGACCTTCATCATCGCATCTGCGATGAGATCACCGATTACTTCGTCACTGTTGGCTGACACCGCTCCAACCTGAGCGATTTCTTTCTTGCTAGTTTTGTCAACCGGTTTGCTTATGTCCTTCAGTCCTTCCACAATTTTTGTAACGGCAAGGTCAATGCCTCTTTTCAGATCCATCGGATTTGCACCTGCAGCAACGTTCTTGAATCCTTCACGAACCATTGCCTGGGCAAGAACCGTTGCCGTCGTGGTACCATCGCCCGCTACATCTGAAGTCTTGGTAGCGACCTCCCGCACCATTTGCGCCCCCATATTCTCCAACGGGTCGTCGAGCTCGATCTCTTTTGCTACGGTCACACCGTCTTTGGTCATCGTCGGTGAACCGAACTTCTTATCAATTACGACATTGCGACCCTTAGGGCCTAACGTCACCTTTACAGCATTTGCAAGCTGATCCACTCCTTTCTTGAGGGCGGAACGAGCTTCGGTGTTGTAGCTTATTAGTTTGGGTGCCATAGTGTTTGATCTCCTTATTTATTTATCCGTCAGATTCTTTCTCACACTGCTTATACTATGGCGAAGATGTCAGCTTCACGCATAATCAGGTACTCCTCACCCTCCACAGTAACCTCCGTACCAGAGTATTTTCCGTACAAAATCTTGTCTCCTACCCTAACTTCGGGAGTGATTTTCTTGCCGTCATCGGTGATTTTGCCCGGTCCAATCGCGATCACTTCTCCTATTACGGGCTTCTCCTTCGCAGTGTCAGGGACAATTAATCCCCCTTTCGTCTTCTCCTCAGCGGGAGTTGGCTTCACAATCACACGGTCAGCCAATGGCTTCATGTTCATCTTTGACCTCCTAGTTTATTATTTTGTGACTCAGGATATGTTATTAGCACTCTTCCGTGGCGAGTGCTAGAAGATATGGAAAAAAAATCGGGAAGTCAATAGTCACTGCCGTGTTTGGTGCAAATTTCGTGAATTCTGAGTATTTACCTAGAACCCTTAGGATTGCGGGCGGACGCGGGTAAGCGGCCCCACGTCCATAACCCAGCCTGCTTGCTGTTTCACCTCTGAAAAAAATGCACCGATGCCCCGATGTTATTGTGGCTTTTGTACACTGTTTGTGACCCCTCGACTACAAGCACAAATTCTCCCTTTGGCTTTTTCTTCCGAAAGTGCTCGATAACCTCAGAGGCTCTCCCACGAACCACTTCCTCAAACTTTTTCGTCAGCTCGCGCACAACTGCAACCCTGCGATCTCCAAAGTATCGAACGATGTCATCAAGCGTCTTAACTACGCGAAACGGGGATTCATAGATGACAATGGTCCTTCTCTCGCTCTTCAACTCTTCGAGCTTACCTCTCCTCCCCCTTTTCAAAGGTAGAAATCCTTCAAAAACAAAGCGGCTGGTCGGTAATCCACTTACAATCAAGGCGGGCAGGATAGCACTCGGGCCCGGAATGGCGATTACCTTCAATCCAAAGTCAATGGCGCGGCAGACAAGCGAGTAAGAAGGATCAGAGATCCCTGGAGTTCCTGCATTCGTAACGACCGCAACAGAACTCCCCTTGCGGAGTTTTTCCATGAGCTCTGGAACTCTTCGCACTTCATTGTAACTATGATAACTGACTAAGGGTTTCTTGATAGAGAGATGGTCAAACAAGAACTTCGTTTTACGAGTGTCTTCAGCTGCTACAAGATCAACAGCGCTTAGGATCTTTATGGCCCGAAGTGTAATGTCATCGAGGTTTCCAATTGGCGTGCTGACAATGTAAAGCGCACCCGGTTCAACTACTTCATTCATGGATGTCAGGGAGGACTTTGATACTTTTCATTTTCATGCAATTCTTTTCTGAACCTAATTCGTACAGTTCAGGATCACTGCGATTTCGTATACAATGTATAGAGCGAAGCAACTTCTTGACGAGAGCCGTCAGATCAATCCCAGTTGGATGCCGACTCCGATGGCTCAATACTACTAAATTGGAATCCTTTATTCAATAAAAGAAGAAAAACGGCTGATTCTGGGCTTGGTGTTGCCACGCCCGCATCACTCTCTTCACGGTAATCGGAACCGATCTTTCCGATTTCCCCATTTCTTGAAACCACGTAATACCCTAAATCCCCGTTTTGAATCACAAACATTCTTAGAACATTTCCCGAATATGAAACGTCACAAACAGGGAACCCCTCCCATAAAACCTTCTTCAATTCTTAAACTCATTACCTACTGGAGGAGAAATGTCTGTCACCACCGATGCGTGGGTCCTTTATGCAGGCAAAGACCCAAAGAACCCTCAACCCGCGACATTGGAACGCGAACCTTTTACGTTTGACAACATTACTGATCAGGAAGTACTGGTAGAGTCACTTTATGGGTGTTAGGAAGGAAACATGGCCCATGCTCTGATCGAAAACCGGTGGATATCTGCCATCAACGAAACGACGTGAAAGTTGTCATCGGAAATGCGGGAGTGTAGTAACAACAGTGAAAGAAGGGGACATCGCACTGCTATTTTGCAACGGGAAGTGGGACAAGTTTGGCTACCTTGAAAAATTTTCGGCTACGATGCCAAAGGCACAATAGGACTTCTGGCCAGGAAAACAAAGCTGTTTTACCCTTCAACAACTTGAGTGAACAATCGTCACCCACGATTACAAGGAGAATTAAAGAGGATGGCAAATATCCCGCTCATCGAACGCGCGGTCGCGATTCAGAAA
>JAPUKJ010000053.1 GCA_027295705.1 Ignavibacteria bacterium
ATCGAATTGAGCGAGGTAGAGGCTGCCCTGGTGAATAGTCCATTAGTTGAGGATTGTGTTGTGTTAGCACGAGAGACGGCAACGTCGGAAAAGGTGTTAGTGGCCTATGTTATTTCAACCGCATCGGCGTTCCGACAAGACATGGCTCAAGTTTTACAAAAACAGTTACAGGCTGAATTACAAGCCATCTGGCCTGTGGCTACGCTACCTATCTCATATGTACCTATGACCCACTTACCACTTACTATAACCGGTCAGATCGATGAGGCAGCTCTCACACGTTCGGAAGTTATTGACGCTGACCTGGTGGGGCGCTGGGAAGAACGCCTACAGTCGGTCCCGGAAGTTGACCAAGTGGTCGTGGTCGCCCAAGTGTATACCAAGAGCATATCGTCACTGCATTTGTCAGACCTTCTCCCTCATTGGAAAGACGATCGTCTATGTGAGAGAGAAGGGGGAGTTGCCCAGCAGGCGTATCAGGTGACAGCGCATGACAATTCGGAACTTCGCCCGCTCGCACTCAGTGATGGAGGGCCACTGATTATAGAAGAAAATGTACCGAAGACGTTGACGGATGCCCTGATTCAAACTGCCACAAAGTATGAAAACAAAGGCATCATTTATATTCAACCCGATGGGAGACAAGTATGTCAAACCTATGCCGCTTTACTGGCAGAAGCCAGACGCATACTATCCGCTTTGTATCAAATGGGCTTAAAACCCTATGACCGAGCTATTCTGCAAATAGAATCGCTTCCGGATTATTTTGCGACGTTTTGGGCATGCGTCCTCGGCGGAATAATACCTGTGACGGTTGCAGTGCCTCCTGAGTACGACAAGAAAAATAGTGTCGTCATGAAGCTATTCAACATCTGGAGATTGCTAGAGGAGCCGCCGATTTTGGCGACTGACTCCCTGATTGAATCGCTTGCTGGTCTCAAGCGTGTTCTGCCAATGGAAGCCCTGGAGGTCGTATCCATCAACGAACCCCGCAGTCGTTCTCTATCAAAATACACCCATCAAAGCCAGCCCGATGAAGTGGTGTTCTTTCAATTAACTTCAGGCAGCACGGGGATTTCCAAATGTATCCAAGAAACACATCACGGAATCATTTGCCATATCCATGCCTCAAAGCAATTTAACGATTACACGCCTAAGGATGTCACACTTAACTGGCTCTCCATGGATCACGTTGTACCACTTTTGATGTTCCACATCAAGGATGTCTACCTGGGGTGTCAGCAAATACAAGTCCCCACCAAGACCATCTTAACCAATCCTCTAAATTGGTTAGATTTGATTGAGGAATATAAGGTGACACACACCTGGTCGCCAAATTTTGGCTATAAGATGGTCAGAGACGCCCTGTCGGAAGTTGAGGGCAAAACATGGGACCTTTCATCGATCAAGTTCTTCACCAATGCTGGTGAGCAGGTTACCTCACCTGTTGTTCGTGATTTTCTGTCTACGGTTGCGCCCTTTGGCGTTTCATCTCATGCGATGCAGCCTGCTTACGGCATGGCGGAGGTATGTACCGCAATTGTCTATGGAAATAATTTTAGCCTTGAAACTCATGTTCATTATTTAGAAAAATCGCCTTTGCATGGATGGTTAAGAAAAGCAGATGGCGAAAGTGCATTGACTGTAAATTTCATCGACCATGGGGCCGCGATACCAGGTGTTCAGATCCGAATTGTTGATAAAAATAACCAACTACTCTCGGAAGGTCTGATTGGTTACATACAGGTAAAAGGGGAGGTCGTAACGCCGAGCTATCTAAAAAACCCCGAAGCAAATCAGCAGGCCTTTGTAGGTGACGGCTGGTTCAATACGGGAGACTTAGGTTTTATTCTCAATGGTGGACTCACAATTACAGGCAGAGAGAAAGAGATGATTATCATTCGTGGAGCCCACTATTATTGCTATGAAATCGAGCAGGTTGTCAATGAAATTGATGGTGTTGAACCCACCTACGTCGGAGTTTGCGGCATTGAAAACCCGACCACAGGCATGGAAGAGTTAGCGATATTCTTTACGCCGGTGATTGATACCATCGAAGAAAAAATAGACCTAATCAAATCCATACGCGCTCAGGTTGCGTCTGGTCTGGGCGTGAGTGCCACTTATGTCATTCCGGTAGCGAAGAGAGAATTTCCCAAGACAACAAGTGGAAAGATCCAGCGAACACAACTGAAAAATATGCTGACGGCGGGTCACTTTCAGAATGCCCTGAAAGAAATCGATATCCAGTTGGAAAATGCCAACACGCTTCCAGACTGGTTCTACCGAAAGATCTGGCGTCGGAAAGAACTGCGGATCGGCAAACCAGCGAATCTGGAATCCGGAATCGGTACCCTGGTGTTCTTCGATCGGTTGGGACTAGGTCGTCTTCTGTGTGATAAACTAGGCGAGTTGAACCAGATATGTGTGAATGTTGAAGCGGGCTCAGACTTTGTCAGACTCAGCGCCGATCAATATCGTATCGATCCCCAGAACCCCGACCATTATCATTGCCTGCTGGCATCTTGCTTAGAAGCCAACATTCAAGTCGATCAAGTTCTCCACCTGTGGACGTATGAGACTTACGCCAGCGAAATTAGCAGTATAGAAGCATTGGAGCATGCGCAGGTTCAAGGCATTTGTAGTCTCCTATATCTGACTCAAGCGCTCGTACAGAATGAAAGTGATCACTCCGTTCACTTACTCGTGATTTCCAGTCATTCGCAACCGACTTCGTCAGCCGACATAATCGCGTACGAGAGAACACCCATGCTTGGACTGATCAAGACAATTTCTCAGGAGAACCCGCGTTTGGACTGTCGTCATATCGATTTACCGACAAACGGGCTAGAAGAAAATGCGAGCTATATCCTTCAGGAGTTGCGGGAAGGGCACAGGGATGCAGAGGTCGCCTATCGTAATGGACATCGCCTGGTCCCTCGTCTGGAGAAAGTAGACCTACTGCAGACGAAAGAATTGAACAACGCAAAAGACCGAGAATCCAAGCGGGAAGTGCCTTTCAAACATGGTGGGATGTATCTGTTGAGTGGCGGCCTGGGAGGAATTGGCGTTGAGATTGCCAAATACCTTCTGAAACATTATCGCGCTCGGTTGTTGTTAGTGGGCAGAACGCCTCTACCTGAACAAGAGGCGCGGAACATGGGAATAGCTGAAGAAGGAGAAAGCGGCGAGAAGAGGCTAGATGTCATTTCTGAACACGTCAATGCTTACCGAGAACTTCAGCAACTTGGTGGAGAGATTATCTACGAAGCAGTCGATATCTGCGAGCTCGATCAGATGCGGCGGATGGTGGACAAAGCGAAAGCGCACTGGGGTTGTAATCTGGATGGGATTATCCATCTGGCAGGACTTCTGCGCGAACAGTTATTGATTGAAGAATCGTGGGAGACTTTTAGTTCAACAATTCGTCCCAAAGTGGTGGGCACCTGGGTACTTCATCAACTCCTGAAGGATAATTCACGCGGCATCTTTATAAGCTTTTCTTCAGTGAACAGCTTCTTCGGAGGGTTGATGGCAGGTTCTTATGCTGCTGCCGACTGTTTTCTGGAACGTTTTACGCACTATCAACGGTATCAGAAATCGTTGCAGAGCTACTGTTTTGCATGGAGCCTATGGGATGGGGTCGGCATGAGCCGGGGCTATTCCATGAAGGATCAAACGCTCGCTCGAGGATACTATGCAATTAAGCCCGAAAGTGGAATCTATTCATTCCTCGCTGGCTTATGCAGTGATCAGCCTGAGTTGCTGGTCGGTTTAGATGGGAACAATCCTCATATCCGACACTACATAGAGGAGGAGACGGACCATCATGCCCAGCGATTGTGTGCTTATTTCACCAGCCAAGTTGAACCTCAATGGAATCGGAATAAACTACCCAAGATGCCGCGTAGCAAGGCCAGCCAGACGGTTCTTGCCAAACTACAGACAACGGAGATAAAAGATCGCTTCGGAACGCGCAGCCGTTGCGATTTCATTCAGATTCCAACTCTGCCACTGACGGAGTCGGGGGAAATTGACCGAGCAAAACTGACGGCAATGGGACTAGAGGCAAGTCAATCTACGGTTGAGCGAATTGCCCCAAAAACTGATCTGGAGAGAACCATCGCTATAATTTGGCGGGAAGTGCTTCATATAGAGTCGGTCGGCACACATGACAATTTCTTTGAACTAGGTGGTCATTCCATACTTCTTGTCCAGGTTCATAGCAAACTACGCACGGTACTCAACAGAGACTTGTCCATTGTCGATCTGCTTAGATATCCAACGATAAACACTTTAGCGAATTATTTGGGACAAACGCAAAAAGCAAGCCCTTCCTATCAGCAGGTCCATGACCGGGCGAAAAGGCACAAAGCCGCGTTGAATCGACGAAAACAGTTCCGGCAAAAAAATAGGATGCAACCGTCAGTGAAAACGGATCGCTGATGTATATTAACCCAAGTTGCTACCTACCCAAAAAGAGGCAATTTTGCCCAATTTTGTGGGTTTTGTGAAACACAAGGGACTGGGTACTTGGAACTGGGAGCTTGACGATAATCGTCCAAACCCGTATGTTGGCTGCTTTCCTAGCTCCAAGCCCCTAGATTCGAGTTCCCGATTTCCACCTCAAGATGTCAATAGGTGACAACTTGGGTTATTATCAAATAGGGCAGCACAGACGTTGCCCTAAATCTAAGGAAAAATGATGCGTATTATCTTATACACCGGCAAAGGCGGAGTCGGTAAAACAAGCATCGCCGCAGCGACAGGTCTAAAGTTAGCAGACCTCGGCTACAGAACGATTGTCATCTCGCTAGATGCAGCCCACTCTTTGTCGGATGTATTCGACAAAGAGAAACGATTGACAGGCAGCGGGGCTGAGAAACAGGTACAAATCAATGATAAACTTTGGATTCAGGAGATTGACATCCATGAGGCAATCATAGAGCATTGGGGAAGCGTTCACAGCTATATTCAAGCACTACTGAACAGCTCAGGCTTAGAAAATATCGTCGCTGAAGAGGTCGCAATTTTTCCGGGGATGGAAGAGATCTGTTCCCTACTCTACATCAATCAATATGTGCGCGAGGAAACCTACGATGTCATTATTCTCGACTGCGCCCCGACAGGAGAATCGCTTCGATTTGTCAGCATTCCTACGGCGCTTGAGTGGTATATCAATCGTATCTTTAAGTTAGAGCGGAATTTGATGAAGGTTGTTCGTCCTATTGTTGAGCGATTTAGCTCGGTCCCGCTTCCGGGAGACGACTACTTCCAAAACATCAAAGAGCTGTTTGACCAGCTTGAGGGGATTGACCAGATCTTGTTGGATCCGAAAATCACAACCGTTCGGCTTGTTACGAATCCAGAGAAGATCGTGATCAAGGAGACCCAACGCGCGTTCATGTACTTCTGTCTTTA
>JAPUKJ010000054.1 GCA_027295705.1 Ignavibacteria bacterium
GCACAGAAAGATAAGAAGCCTGTTTGGTCTTACGAAATGAAACGGCCAGCGGACTCGTTTACTTATTTACCGTTGCTGCGCTGGAAAGCGGCAGAAGTCCGGGCTCTATCTAAACTGGAGCCCCTCATAAGGAGCCTAGTATTTCCTATAATGGAACTATGTCCGACAGCATTCATTCGCGATAAGCGAACCAAAGACAAAAAATACAGGGAAGAAATCTTGCCCATAAGTGCCCTGTTAGACAGGCTTGCGAAATTGAAGGCAGCAATTGGAGGGCAAGCCGTCGGCATAGACCTGATTAACATCAAAGATGGGGAATCTCCATATGATTGCAGAGGAATATGGAATCTGATCGTCGCTAATCAAAAGCACGTCAAACTGAAGATCGTTCCCGTTACTGGTTTCAATGGCAAAGGTGTATCATATCAGAAGCTGATTGGAAGTCTGGCGACAGAGTTTGGAAATGGGATTTGTGTTCGGGTGTCATTGGAGGATATCAATAGACGCTCATTTGCACAAGACATTAGCAGGCTGTTATCTTTACTTGGGCGCGAGCCAACCGGCATAGATTTGATTATCGACTTGAAACTGGTGGATTCGACAGCTCCTCTATACACCGAATTGAGTCTGCGGATACCTGAAGTTGCAAATTGGCGAAGCTTGACTCTTCTCGGTGGGTCTTTTCCGGTGGACCTTTCTCACCTAGAAGCCAACAATACGTATAAGATCCCGAGGCTCGAATGGTCAAAATGGGAAAACGAGGTCCAAAGAGTTCGCGACCAGTTCGTGAGGGGTCCCGATTTTTGGTGATTACACGATACAGCACCCGATATATCAAGAACCGGTCCGCTCCCCGCACGTGAGTGCCAGCATCAGGTATACGACCTCAAATCGATGGATCATATTTCGGGGTGAATGGATCGCGAAAAAATACGGGAGTGGTTGTGCCCAATATCCCGCGTGGGTTCAACTGCTGGTCGCCCGTTCCGAACTGTATTCCGGTTCTGACTTCAGCTTCGGCGATCAGTACATCATGCAAAAATCCAAGGACGGCACAAAACCAGGCGGACCGCTGGAGTGGTTGACTGTGGGCGTGAACCACCACATCAGTTACACTGTGTGTCAAATTCCCAAATTACTAATGCGTGAGCATAAGGAAGCGATACCAATTTCGCAGACGGTCAACCCGACCGTCACTTCTTTGTCCTGATTTACGTGCTCAAGAAAATCCTGAGTTGAGGACGCGGTTTCATCACACTTCTTCGCACTGTCTCCTGGTGCCTTTGTCTCTTTCACACAAATGAATCAGAATCAACGGTGAGTCGCCTTGAGGCAAATCCACTTCTGCCGGGCTGGACGTGGACAACGCTGGGCGAGATAAAAATGGACCTGGGCGCGTCGATCTTGCCAGATAAGTAACCGGATCAACCCTACGAATTGTACAGGGCGCCAGCTCATGAGGCGAGAGTTCTTGAACAGAAGCTTGGGAAGGAAATCGGATCAAACAAGCGAACCGTGGCAGAGGGAACTGTTCCCATCTGCAAGATCAATCCAAGGATCAACAGAACGTGGGTTGTAGGCGATCACTCTTACTCCCCACAAGAGATTTTTTCTGGCTGAAGGATGAGATCCTTGAAAGACTCTGTTAGTCTGCCTGATCCTGATCTATTGACGGAAGAAATCATGGAGAATCTTGAGGCTGCGTTGGAACAATTCCGGGGGATAACCCGGGACCTCAAGTAGCCTGCATGTCGATTGCCCGCCATTTCCACATCCTGCCAAAGTCCACCGAATAGTCTGCAATTGAGCCGCTTTTGAATGTCACGTCATTTATTAGTATCATGTGAGCGTTTCAAACCAAGCTACTTCCACACGGAACCATCGGATGACGCTCAAACTCCCCAAGCTACAGCTCCATACCAAGATCCTTCTAGCCCTTGTCTTAGGTGCGATTTTTGGCGTCATCTTCAATGTCAGCAAGTATAAGCTGGAAATCTCCTATCTCGACAGCCACAATGAAATCCAGAATGAAGTTCTTCAGCATTGGGAGTCCATTGAATTTGAAGATTTTGAGACGCATCAAATCATGGCAACGTTCGGACCTGAGGATCAGCTCAAGATACTTCCATATTTCAAGAAACTCAGTAAGCGGGAAAAGAAGAACATTGCAGTATTGGTTTCGTTCAGTGCGGCTTCACCGAGACGGTTTGAAAGCGTTAGATCCATCGAGAAGGTCAAAACTATTTCGGTTGCAATCAAGCCGATTGGCGATGTCTTTATACGCTTGCTGATGTTTGTAGCAATACCGTTGGTGATTGCAACTTTGATCGTCGGTGCTGCAAGCCTTGGGAATCTGAAAAAGATCGGGCGGATAGGTGCCAGGACTCTCTCGATTTATTTGTTTACGACTGTGGTTGCAATTACGATAGGGCTTGTGCTGGTGAACTTCATCCAACCTGGTACGCGGGTTGGAGCTGAAGCACGTGAGAAACTGATGGTAGCGTACGAGGGGAATATTCAGGAAAGGATCGGTAAGGAAGCCTCCGTTGATTTGGTGAATATGCTAGTGAATATAGTCTCTACAAACCCTATCAGTGCAATGGCGAACGGTGAGATGCTTCAGATAGTGTTCTTCGCCCTCATGGTAGGCGTGAGTCTTACTTTGATATCAAAAGAAAAAGCCGACCGCGTGATAGGGTTCTTTGAGGGCATCAGCGACTTGATGATTCAAATGGTTCATCTCATTATGAAAATTGCGCCGTACGGTGTCTTCGCGCTCATTGCCGCCACCGTCGGCGAGTTTGGCTTTGATATTCTGCAGACCTTGGCATGGTATGCTGCAACAGTCGTCTTTGGACTTTTGCTCCATACATTTGGTACGCTGGCTATTCTTGTGAGACTATTTTCACGGATGAACCCTATCCGTTTCTTCCGGGGTATTCGGCAGGTGATGTTAATCGGGTTCAGCTCGAGCTCAAGTGCGGCAACATTGCCCGTGAATTTGGATTCGTGCGAAAAGAACTTAGGCGTCCCGAAGCAGATCACAAGCTTTGTTCTGCCGCTTGGGGCAACGATCAACATGGATGGGACTTCGATGTATCAAGCTATAGCTGCCGTATTCATAGCACAGGTTTACGGACTGGACTTGAATCTTGCTGAACAGCTCACCATCATATTGACGGCGGTATTGGCCTCGATTGGTACGGCACCTGTGCCGGGCGTAGGGATAATCATGTTAATCATCGTACTCCGTTCAGTGCACATTCCTGAAGAGGGTATTGCTCTTATCCTTGGCATCGACAGGATCCTGGATATGTGCCGCACGGCCGTTAATGTCTCCGGCGATGCTGCCATTTCAACGATTGTTGCTAGGCAGGAAGGCGTGCTAGGTGCGGAGAATTTGGAGGCGGCCTGATGGTTCGGATCGGGAAGATAGAAATAGGTGATCACAAACCCATTGTATTATTTGCAGGGCCATGCGTGGTAGAGAGTCTCGATCAGGCTCTGAAAACAGCCGAGCACGTGAAA
>JAPUKJ010000055.1 GCA_027295705.1 Ignavibacteria bacterium
CCATCCGATGTATGGGTACAGCCGTTGCCACTACCTCGTGGACTCCCTGCTGGCCTAGGAGGGCAGCTTCAGCCACGGATGGATCTCCATCCTCTGCGATCAACCAGATTCCCTCCGAGGCCTGTTTGCCAACCTGGAATATGTGAGTGCTGTTGCCGTGCGTTACGAGTACACCTGGCGACAACGGCTGACCTGTCGTCAAGTTCTCAATCGTCACATCGTAGAAACGAGCTCCGCTTTTCTCCAAAGAGGCGAGCGATGAGGTCACATTTGGGCTGGTCGCCACACTGGAGATCTCCTCAGAATCTGAGCAAGCGGCGAAAGCCAGCGCGGTAAACACGAGAAGGATGGAGAATTTCTTCATTGTCGTACTCCCGTAAATGGTGAATGAGGCTGGTGCTGATTTTCCCTCGCACCAATCTAAGAACCCTTATCACAGAAGTATCACGTCGGTGTCACCAAATAATCAAATTTCACCTAGGAAAGCGAAACAGGAGATCTCTCGTAGTCTGAGAACGAATACCGTTGCTGCTTGCAGGGCTGTCCCCGCAATTGATTTCATATCATGCCACAAGAACAATACCACATCAAGAACACAAAAGGCGTCTCGTCGACGCCTTTTTCTGACATTTGATTAACAACATATTGCCTAATGCTTCGCGGTCATCGACCCTTCTAGGCTTGCCAGCAATCGATCCGCTTTGTGACCCTCCTCCACAGGGGCCAGCCTCTTGTACTTGCGCAAAGCGCGAAGCGCGTTCTTGAAGTCTTCACTCATTGCATGCACGAGCCCCAGATTGAAATATATGTTTGGAAAGTTCGGCTCAAGTTCAGCAGCAAGCTCATAGTGAAGGCGAGCTTGGCGCATGTCTCCAGCATCAAAGTAGAGGTTCGCCAGATTGAAGTGCGACTCGAAGTGACGCGGATCGAGTTTAAGAGAATTCGTAAAGCAGTCGAACGCCCTTATGGCTTTGCCACCTTGAGATTCCAGGATGCCCAGGTTACAGTATGCATCGGCTGCAGAGTCGCCTTGAGAGATAGCCTCCCAGTACAATTCTGATGCTCTGCCATCGCTGCGCTCGTCCAACAATAACGCTTCCTCAAATGGGCTGAGGTCAACGGGCAATTGGACTACATGGCCGGCGCGTGAGCTGAAAAGGTTTAGCTGACCCTTTGGGGTTACCTCCCTTTTCTTCCGCTTCTTAACTCGCTCAAAACCGAATTTGGATGGCGGTTCAGCGTATAAACGTAGAATATTAGCCATAGTCTGTCTTAGTTTTGCCCTTTCATCTATACTGTACCAACGTCACGCCACCTTCTGCTTCTTGCCCTTAGCAGCGGTCGGTTTTGCTTTCTTCACCTGACCGGTTGCTTTCAACATCGGCTTCTTCTGGGTCTTTGCCTGTTCAATGCTTTGTTTAAGGGCGGTCATGATATCCACAACCGGTTTCTCCTCCTCTTCGACGGTAACGATTTCCTTCCCTTCAATCTTGGCTTCGATCATTTCCCTCAGCGCATCGTGGTATCGGTCCTTCATCTCGATTTTTGCCAACGTGGTCGACATGGAATCCACAAGACTCCGCGCAAGCTTAAGCTGCTCTCGGTCGGTCACTTTTCCATCAAGCTGCGGAACATCCTCTATGCTTCGCACTTCACTGGGGTAGCGGAGCTTATACAATATAATGCCACTTCCCTGGGGAGCAATTACCACAACGTCCTCACGATCACGCAGGACAACCTTACCTATACCCATCTTGCCGGTTTCCTTCAGCGTCTCACACAAGAGCCCGTATGCTTTCGCCGCGACGTCGCCATCCGGTCCAGCAAAATATGGAGCCTCGTACAACGTGGGATGAATCTCACTCGCCTTTACAAACCCTTCAATCTCAATGATCTTTGTGCTCTTGAGTTTTATTTTTTCCAGATCGCTTGGTTCTACAATTGCATACTGGTCAGGCTCATACTGGTATCCCTTGACAATGTTGTCGTTACTCACGGCCTTGTTGCATTTCTTACATTTCTTGTCGTAGCCTATGGGACCGTTGCAATTCTTGTGCAACTGATTGAACCTGATCGTTTTCGCTGTATCTATCGCGTTGTAGATACGGACCGGTATCGTAACCAGCGAGAAACGGATGTGTCCTTTCCAGATAGCTTTCATAATTCACTCCTCGGTGTAGGTTGACGAAAAGCTCTGCTGTTCAAACAAGCAACTGACAATGACCTCAAAGAACTTGGGCCAATATAAGAAATTCAATCGAGAAAATCTGCGGTAACATATCTCCCCCAACAACTAATCGCCTCAAATGTTCACTGTCAGAGGCAACCAATTGGCACAACTGGGCAAAAAACGGATCACGTCATTGCGAGGAGGGTACCGACGAAGCAATCTTCAATCCACACAGATCAGATACATTGCTTCGGGCAACAAAATGGCCTCAATGGTTTACTGCTCTCGTGACTTCAGGAAAAAGCCAGTTATACCTCATCCGTCAAATCCAGCCTCAGTCGCACAAACACTGGCTCTCGTAGCAGCTCATCCTTTGTCAGCGAGGCATATTGCACCTCACAAATCAACTTTGGCTCGATCCATATCGTCTGCGCGTCGTCAAGGGGTTTTTCCTTAATCGGCCGTTTGGTCTTCTTAATCTTTTTCAGGTGTGCGAAGATCTCTTTGAGAAGTTTCGAATCAAACCCTGTTCCCACTTTGCCGAGGTACCGTAGTCCCCCTCCATGAACCCCCGCGATCTGCAGCGCGCCAAAAGTCGACTCGCGGTCGCCTTTGCCTCTGGTATACCCGATGATTACACACTCACTTGTTTGCCGCGTTTTGATTTTGAGCCACTGAGCACTCCGCTTTCCCGGTTGATATGTGCTGTCCCGTTCCTTCGCCATAATCCCTTCGAGACCCAACTTCACAGCCGCCTCGAACAGCTGCACACCCTCGCCAACAACTTCACTGACTCGATACGGCGTATCTCTGCGAACCGCATCGACCAACCATTCCCGCCGCTTTGTCAAAGGTTCATTCACAATCGGTCGTCCGTCTAGATAGAGACAATCGAAAAGATAGCAAACAGCCGGATGTCTGGCTCGTGCACGGGCAATGCTGCCTTCAGCGTTCTGCTGCAGCCTGTTTATCACATCCTTGAATACGGGTTTTCCATCCTCCTCAAGGCAAACGATCTCAGCATCAAATAATGCCGATGTCGCTCTGAATGCCTGCTCGGGAATTAATAGCTCAGGAAATCTGTTGCTGATGTCTCGCTGACTGCGGCTTCGTATCCTTATTTCTCCTTCATCTAACGCTATCATCACGCGAATGCCGTCCCACTTCACTTCGTACAGGTAGTCCTCCGATTCAGGCGGATTGCCCCGGCTTTGTGAGAGCATCGGTTCGATGGGATCATGGAGCCAGTCAATCTGAGGATTGTCGACTCGCTCAAGAAGCCATTCATTACCCTTCATTTGATGAATCCTGTACTCTGCGTTCAGCTCTCGACTCTGCAGTCGGAAATAGAAGCCGTTCTTTTTCTCCTTTGTCACCTCATATTTTCCAAGTGCATAAATCCACATCATCCCGCCGCCGTATTGTCCTTTTGGAATTTCGGCTTCAAAGGTGAGGTATTCAGACGGATGATCTTCAACTGCCACTGCGAGCCGTTTGATACCTGGCCGGGGTGGAAGGCCCTTTGGGACTGCCCATGACCTCAGTGCACCGTCCCGCTCCAATCGCAAATCGTAGTGAAGCCGAGTAGCATGATGTCGGTGAACAACGAAGGCATTTCCCTCTCCAATAGATATGGCTGGACGAGGTTCAGAAGTTTTCTCAAAGCTCCTCTTCTCTACATATGAATCAAGAGTTTCTGGCGTTTTGTAAGTTCGCGAAGGCTTAAGCGATCTCTTTTGTCCCTTTGTTGGCTTTCGTTCTGTATGGAGATTTACAGCATACGCGGCCATCGCTTCCCACGCGTCACCATCACGAACGACCTGCTCTTGCACTGTATGGATATCAAACACTCCCGGATCCCCAATCGTACTCAGCTGGTCCCATTGAAGGGGCATCGAGACCGGAGCACCGGGCAATCCTCGCACGCTGTAGGCAGCAACAATTGTCTGTGAAGGACGATTGCGATAGATATCCACCAACACTTTGCCCTTGCGCGCTTCTTTCTTAATGTGGAGCGTCGTTAATTGGGCGTGTGCCTCAACGAAGGGTTTGGCCACTGCCTTCGCCGCTTCAAAGACCTTATCAAACGGCCACTTTGGCTCGACGGGCACGAGGACATGTAGACCCTTGCGGCCAGTGGTTTTCACAAACGCGTGGTAACCATGACCTTCGACGTGTTCCCTGAAGTCAAGAGCGATTTCAACCACCCGCTCGAAGCTGTAATTCTCCGGTGGATCCAGATCAAAGACCATGTAGTCTGGTTTGTCATAGTGCGGGCTTCGGGAATGCATCTGATGCAATTCAATGCATGCAAGATTTGCAAGCCATACGAGTGAAGCCTCCTCGGTCGCCAGGATGTAGTCCTTCTTGTCTTCCTCACCCAAGGCGACATATTCAATCCAGTCCGGTGCCCAGTCCGGTCGGTTCTTTTGAAAGAACTTCTCACCTTTGATACCATCTGGGTAGCGTACCAAAGAAAGGGGGCGCCCTTTAACATGCGCCAAAATTGTCGGGGCAACGGTCAGATAATACTGGATGAGTTCAGCCTTCAGAATATGGTCATCCGGAAAGAGGACTTTCTTCAGATTGGAAAGCTCAATTCTACGTTTCCCGACTTTGGCTATTTGGGATGTGCGAGGCATGGTAGTTAAACAGCGATTCTGAGTCCTACAAAACGCGGGCTAGGAATCTGAACATGCGATCGGAAGAATAATTAGACGCAAAATGGGGCTGTATCATCTTTCAACTGATATGTTCTGAGGATTCTCTACATCCAATGCCCATCGCAGCGGGTTGTTGGCAATATACTCACACATATGGTGAAGGTCATCATCATTACGGATGATGTGGTCGTAGTAGTTACGTTGCCAGACGGAGACACCGGATGTGCTGCATAATTTCTTGATCCTTTTTGCGGACACCGATTTGAATTGACCGATGATCGAGCCTAACGAGGACGATGTTAGTCTTTTATTCCCGCTTGTAGGGGCGACCCGCCGGGTCGCCCCTACAGATTGACCCATAATAATTATTCCGTAAAGATAGTTCGGTATCGCAACATAATCATCCAATTTTACCCAAGATCGAATGATTGGTGTCCTCAACCATTCTTCCTCCGCGATCTTCCCAAAGGTGTTTAGGCACATTGTGTCCTCAACAACCTCCCCAAATATGCAATCACGATTGTGGCTACATATCGTCACAAAATACCAGCCCCGGCCATGAATAATCGTAGCTGCTCAGTCTTATTGACCGCCTATGATGTTTACATGGGTCGTAATACATCGTCTGTTCGTCAAAACCTTCTCAAGAACAAGCACCAAACAGAGAAGATGAATCGGATTCACATGTCGTTGGCACCGCAGGAGATCACCATTGACATCTGGTCGGGAAAGAGGACTTTCTTTAGATTGGGAACCTCAATTCTTCTATTCCTGACTTTGGCTATTTGGGATGTGCAAGGCATGCCGCGAATTCTCTCACTAAAAATAAGGATTAAAATGCCAGTTTGTCAATGTTCAGTGAACGGGTTGCTCCTATTTAATGATTACGGTATATTCTCGAAGAGCGTTTCAAGCCGCCTCTACACACACCTATTGCAGTTGGACGAACTCCCTTGCCTCAAATGCAGCTCAAACAATCTCTGAACAGTTTAACGGGGGAAGACATATGAACTTTGAGACGTTCAAAACCTGGCTCGGTGCATACGGACGTGCCTGGGAAACGCACGATCCCCAAGCCGCAGCGCATCTCTTCACCGAGGGAGCAACCTATCAAGAGACTCCTTTCGATAAACCAATGCGCGGGCTTTCCGCCATCATGGACTACTGGTCTGAGGTGCCGAGGAATCAGGAACAAATTCGGTTCGGCTACGAAATCCTGACCGTTACCGAAACGATTGGCATCGCCCATTGGTGGGCCACATTTGTTCGTATCCCGTCTATTGCACAGAACAAATTGGAGGGGATTCTAAGTTCTTAACGAAAAAAATCGATGCAGGACGTTCAAAGAATGGTGGCACAGACAAGAGAAAGGTCCAGCGTAGTTGAGCTTGATAGAACTAGCCCGATGTGCCTTTCGACATAGCGGGTTTGGATTGCTGGCCACCGTTTGAACCGAACTCTCCATATGAATGATCGAAAAGCAAAAACTATAGTCGGCTTCTTACCTCTTTTTCTCAGCCTGGCTGCATTCTCCGTCAGCGGTGTTACCAAGCACAAGGCAGAACATGAGAACAACTACATGGTGACCTCGGCGCAGTTGTTCTTGAACAGCCTTGATGCCAACTTGCGCGAACAGGCTATGTTCCCTTTTGAGAGTGACGAGAGGTTTGACTGGCACTATGTCCCTCGGTCAAGAGAAGGAATTCCCTTCAAAGACATGAACGAGAAACAAAGACAGACAGCTTATGCTCTGCTCAGGAGCGCGCTAAGCTCACAGGGATACGAGAAGGCTACAGGCATCATACAGCTTGAAGGTATCCTCAGGGAAGTTGAAGGGCGGGGTTCGGGAGATACATTTCGTGATCCAGAGCGCTATTATTTCACGATCTTCGGCACGCCATCAAACGAGAAGCCCTGGGGTTGGCGAATTGAAGGGCATCATCTCTCACTTAATTTCTCGTCGGTCACCAATCAGCTTGTGGCCACAACACCAGCGTTCATGGGTGCAAACCCCGCCGAGGTTCCGACCGGATCACGAAAGGGTTGGCGTGTTCTGAAGGACGAAGAAGTTCTCGCCCGCGCGTTATTGCACTCACTCGACCCTTCACAACGCGCAAGAGCGATCATCTCAGAAGATGCACCAAGCGACATCATTACAGGCACCGATCGGAAGGCGGACCTCGAGTCATCCGTAGGTCTCAGCGCCACTGAAATGTCAAATGAACAACGGGCGATCCTCATGGACTTGATCGAAACATATATTCATAACAATGACGATAGCATTGCTCATGGCCAATTTAAGAGAATAAGAAATTCGGGGACCGAGAAGCT
>JAPUKJ010000056.1 GCA_027295705.1 Ignavibacteria bacterium
CTTTATTCGGGTGTACTATTTGGCTCATTTGAATTTGCTAAACACAGGTTTCCTGCTCTGGCAAATTCAAGAACGTAAGGAAACTGGAAAATTCAATGAAGGAACAGCGAATCATCTCGTTACTCCCAAGTGCTACCGAAAGATCGATTGGTAAGTCGTTCGCATGAATGTGATTATCCATCAGAAGTGCGGCGACTTCCTATTAGCCGAGATATTTCATCCGGGTCTTTTTCGAAAGAAACATTATCAGTCAGGGTGGATAAGATTTGGATAAGCAAGAACACTGTCCAGAAGATGGGGTCAACGAAACTTTGAACGTGAGACCACAAGCCGTATGAGTGAACGCTTCGATCGTAAACTTCTGAAGCACAAAAACTGCTCAGTGTGTGGTATTTTCTTTACCTGCGGAGCCGTTGAAGAGGGTCAGAGGTGCTGGTGTAGCGACTTTCCGGCTATTATGCTTTTGGATTTTGGTCGGGACTGCCGATGCCCTGAGTGTTTAAAGAGAGCTGTAAAAGAAAGAATTGACGAATTTATTAAGACGGTTGCGCCTGAAAATGCTGTAAACAGCATTGCAAAGAATTACGTTAGTAGCGGTAAGCCAATCGAAGGGATTGATTACTACATAGAAAACGATTCGATGGGTTTTTACGGAATGGCATCTTTTGAAACAAGGGCATTGCTGCAACAACGGTTGCAAACACTGCCCTTATATTTGATAGGATAACCTATGCAAAAACAGAAAGCTATTTTCAATTGGAGCGGAGGAAAAGATTCTGCCCTCTGCTTATGCAGGGTTTTGACTCTCGGAGAATATGATGTTTCGTGTCTGCTCACCAGTGTCAACGAACAGTACCAACGGATTTCCATGCACGGTGTGAGGATTGAGTTATTGGAACAACAAGCTGCAAGCATTGGAATACCCCTGGTCAAAATGCTTATGCCAGAGATGCCGGATATGAAGACGTATGAAACGATCATGAAAGAGACGCTCATAGGACTGAAGAATGAAGGCATGGAGGTCTGTATCTTTGGTGATATTTTTCTTGAAGACCTCCGCAAGTACAGGGAGAACAAACTCGCCGAGATGAACTTGAGAGCGATCTTCCCTCTCTGGAAGATTCCAACCAATCAATTGATCCGAGAGTTCATTGACTTGGAATTCCAAGCTGTGGTTGTTTGTGTGAACGATAAATTCCTAGATGGAAGTTTCGTGGGACGTGTCATTGACGATTCATTCTTGAAAAATCTTCCCGACAACGTCGATCCGTGCGGCGAGTACGGAGAATTTCATTCGTTTGTCTATGACGGACCTATTTTCAAAGAGCCAATTGATTTCAAACGTGGTGAAAAGGTATATCGGAAATATTCACCACGACAGCAAGATGGAAATTCTCAATATGACTGTAACAGCAGCAACTTTAGTCCTTTTGACAGCGGATTTTGGTACGGCGATTTACTCCCCGTCTCAGAGGTAGGAAAAACTGTATGAATCGACCGTTAGGAAATGCTGTTGCGTTGTGGACGGGAATACCTTCAATTGCACCCCACACCCACTCAAATGGGGCATACCCCCTACCCTCAGTTGCTCTTAGTCATTTCCCTCAGTTCAGCGTTACCGTAATCTTGTTTACAGTGTCATGCAAGCGCCCAGGCTGCAAGTGGCTGTACACATGAGAGTTCTATAAAAAGGCGTGCCGAGGATTTTTCCAGAGGTAAATGGGTGGCTGTTCAATACAAAAAAGCCCCAACGATTGTCAGGGCTTTGATTAGGACAATACCTACTTCAACAGCAGCAACTTCTTCGTCGCAACGAAATCTCCTGCCTGCATGTGGTAGAAATAAACCCCGCTCGCAAGGCCAGTAGCATCGAAGCGCTCAGAGTAATAACCAGTCTGTCTTCCCTCATCTACTAGTGCGGTTATTAATTCGCCCATGACATTGTATATCTCCAACCTCACATGGACCGGGATACTCAGCTCTGTGGCTTCGATATCGCTATCCGTTCCATTCATTTCGTTAGTTGAGAGTCCCGTTATGCCGCTTTGAAGTTTACTTCAGGAGGACCATCTTCTTGATGTCTACATGGCTGCCGGCATTCAGTCGGTAGAAATAAAGGCCGCTGGCAGCACTTGTGGCATCCCAGATAACGTCGTATGATCCGGGATCTCTTACGCCGTTAATCAATGTCGCCACCTCTCTTCCCAGGACATCGTAGACGTTGAGAGTAGTTTGAACCCTTTCAGGAAGCGTGAACCGAATCGAGGTTCGAGGATTAAAGGGATTAGGATAGTTCTGATACAAGTGATACTCAGCGGGGATGGCGGAGGCTGGATTGTCTCCTGCGCTAGTTATCCCTCCCGAAGTGGTAAACAGAATTGTCCCATCTGTGATTGCCCAACCTGTGTCCGATGATGCAAACGAGACGCCTGCGAGTGTTTCAGTCGTCGGCAAATCCTGCACTGACCAGGTTTCTCCTTCGTCAGAGCTGAAGTTCATCTTCCTGTAGCCGGTATAAGGTTTCGCAGCACTATTGAGTGCCCATATATAAGAACCAACAGACGAGAAGTTGTCGAATTCAACCTGAGCACCATCGTTGGCTTTGAACGTCCAGCTCATCCCTGCATCAGTACTCTTATAAATAGCATTGAGGATCCTTGGACTTTCTATTCCAATCCCGAGAAGATTCTGATCGGATAAGAAGTGGTGGTACACCACGCTGGGATGTTCCGTGTATTGACTCCAGCTCTGACCGCCGTCTGTAGTAAATTGATATTCGTCAGCCGGTAACTCAACCAGCAGTCCCACGAGCCGCGAATAAAATCCAACTACTTCAGGAAATGTGTTCGCACCCAAGAACGACGAGCTCTGGCTGACCCAGGTGCTCCCCCCATCAGTGGAACCCAACACTGCGAGCGGAACGCCTGAGCTTGCGGCATCACCAACAGCGATGCCGTCTGAGCCGTTGAAGAATTTCACGTACTGAATGTTTTGGACATCCGGTGATTGGAACACTGTACTCCACGTTGTTCCCGCATCCATGGTTCTAAAGAGCCGGCCGTCATCTGTTCCGAAAAAAGCAACGTCCTGTGAAACGATGTCGTAGGAAAGTACACTGCTCCCGGTTAGTCCGGGATCTGTTGAAACGTAGCTCCACATTTGCCCTGCATCTGTTGTTGTTGCAAGCAAGACACTTCCGGTTTTATTTGTTCCGAAGATAGTACATGCGCTCCCAGAAGACGCTCTCACGAGTCGAAAGATAAAGTCGGATGGAACAGAGTGAGACTGTGCACTCCAGGAGGCAGTTGGAGGCAGGACTCCCGCGCTGCTTGTTTTGAGGATTGTCCCCTGGTCTCCTACGATCCAGGCTACAGTCGCCGAGGCAAAGGATCCGCCGTTCAAACCGGTAGTTACTCCGCTCGTTTGCATTTCCCACGTAACTCCGGTGTTTGTACTAACCATGATGGTGCCCAACCCGCCTAAGGCAAAGCGGTATGGTGAGAGATTTGCGAATACAACTTTGTTAAGTGATACGCTTGTCGGAGTCATTGTCATCATCCAGGAAGCGCCTGCATCTGTGGTTTGCCATACACGACCCTGGGAAGCCACCAGATATCCCTCCGCAGTGGAGCCAAAAGCAACTCCTCGCGCTGTGTCAAGCCCAGTCACAGGCACAGAACTCCATGATATGCCCGCGTCGGTTGATTGCTGCAGTCCGTGCTGTGCCGACCATAGCCATCCCGTATTCAGATTGGAGAAATCTGCGGCACCTGGAGGAACTGTTCCACCTATAAGACCCGTGTTTACATTCGCCCACGTTGATCCAAAGTCCGTTGAGTACAGCACCGCAAGCGGCGAGGAACCCGTCGGTGCATCCCCAATTGCAAACACCCTACCTAGCAAGACCCTCTTTACCATTGCTATCGATCCTGATGTAGTGGGAGAGTCGAACACGAGAGTCCAGGATACGCCTCCGTCTGTTGTCTTATAGATTTTCCCCGACGCAGAGCCTACCCAAGCCTGTTGTGTGGTATTCGCTTCAACTGCGAGCAGCTGCTCGGTAGTGGGCACTCCTCCCGAGGGCGGATTGGCAGAGGCCCACAGATCCCCACCATCTGTTGTTCGCAAAATGACACCGTCGGCTCCGCAGACCCAAACGTTAAGCGTGTTTAATGCTTTTATCGCATAGAGGTCTTTATCAGGAGGTACACCGTTAGATTGCAATTGCCAACCGGTCTGGGACAAGGAAGAGTTACAAAAAATG
>JAPUKJ010000057.1 GCA_027295705.1 Ignavibacteria bacterium
TTGCCCATATGCGTCGCCAGAGCTGTCATCACATGGTGGTGGGGAGGGTTACTGACGAACTCCATCAGAGCATTCTCATTCTCCCACACCGACAAAGTCCAGAATGCTCGGCGTAGCGGCTTTGCCCGAAGAGAATATCCTATGAGGCCCTTTGCCTGGCTCAACTGAGTCTGGATTTCACGAGTATAGCTTATGAACCTCGGAATCATCCGAAACCTTTTAAGCGGAAGGTATGACATAAGGACGAGATATTCCCGGTCAGGACTGGCTTTGGCAAACGAAATCCATTTTGGTTCAGACATTGATTTGCTCAAGATCCCAGAAGGTGTTGCAGTTCTTCGAGGAAACCTACTTGCCCCTTTAGAATCTTTTTCTTCGCAGCGTCGATTGTAAACCACCCAGCGCGATCGACCTCTGGGAACGCCTGCATCTTGCCAGAGCGTGGCGGCCACTCAATTGAAAATGTATTGCTCTTGATGGCCTTTGGATCGCAGTCCCCCTCAAATGCCCAGGCGTGCACAATCTTGCCACTCGGCTGTTTGAGAGGGGCGAGAAGCTTGAATTCACCGACGGCAGCAAAGCCTGTTTCTTCCTCAAACTCTCTCTTAGCTGACGCGAGTGGATCGCCATCTGGATCAAACTCCCCCTTGGGGATGGACCATGAGCCAAGATCTTTCTTCGCCCAAAATGGACCGCCAGGATGTACAAGAAAAACCTCAAACACTCGCTCTTGACTTCGATACATCAATAGCCCAGCACTGGTCTTTGGCATCTCAACCTCTAAAGTAACCTATCATTGAAAAAATACCGATACGCATAGAAAGTGTCTACAGGGAACGAAATCATACTTGCGGTACTGTCCTAATTCTGCATATCAGCCATCGTTACCGGGTCATGCTGAGGGCCCGCCTGCCGACGGGCAGGCAGCGAGTCCGCAGTTTGGACGAGTGAAGTCGAAGCACGTTCAAGGTTATCTCGGAACACCCTTCGACTCCGTGTCGCCTTTGGCGCCACTATGCTCAGAGTGACATCATTTGATTTGGGACAGCGCCATATTTGGTGTTGTGATGCGAACTTTCTTAATTTGTCGTATGTTGTACTTCCAGGTTGACTTCATTCTTGCAGGTTACTCCATATGATGTGGGTTCTTCTTATCAGTGCTGCCTGTTTTCTTGCATACAGTAACGGGGCGAACGATAATTTCAAGGGCGTCGCAACACTCTTTGGAAGCGGAACGACCAATTATAAGGTTGCGATAAGCTGGGCAACGGTTACCACTTTTCTCGGGTCGGTCGCGGCAATTTTCCTTGCCGGTACTTTGGTGAAGAATTTCTCAGGAGAGGGCCTGGTTCCTGATGAGTTGATCCAGTCCCCTGAGTTTTCCGTGTCCATTGCTTTGGGTGCTGCCATTACGGTTTTCCTCGCAACAAAAATCGGGATGCCTATATCTACTACTCACAGCTTGGTCGGTGCCTTGCTTGGATGCGGAGTCATGGCGGTCGGTAGCGACTTCAATTTCTCAAAGTTGGGAGGCACGTTTTTGATGCCTTTGATTGTCAGTCCGCTGATGGCTGCCGGTCTCAGCTTGTTGGCTTACATTGTTTTCAGAAGGCTGCGGATAGCTTTCGGCGTATCAAAGCAAACTTGCGTTTGTGTTGGAAATGAATTCATACCCGTCTCAGAAGTTGTCAATCCAGATGGCACTCTTACCCGGCAAATCGAAGTCCAACAAACGTTTAGGGTAGCAAGCGAGAACGAATGCATAGACGTGTATCAAGGTCAGTTTTTCGGAATACATGCGCAGAAGTTATTAGATTATGCTCATTATCTAAGTGCAGGGGTCGTCAGTTTTGCAAGGGGATTGAATGACACGCCGAAAATTGTTGGGTTGCTTTTGGTGATTAATGCTTTGGATATTGAATGGGGCATGATTGCCATCGCTGTTGCAATTGCTGTTGGCGGTTTGCTGAACGCAAGAAAAGTCGGGGAAACGGTCAGCAAGAAAATCACTCCGATGAATCACGGCCAGGGTTTTACCGCCAACTTGATTACTGGTCTTTTGGTGACGACTGCAAGTGTTCACGGGATGCCTGTCTCAACCACCCACGTTTCCGTCGGCTCTATTTTTGGAATTGGAGCAATCACCAAGAAGGCCGATGTCCCCGTTGTCTTTGATATTCTTCTCTCCTGGATGCTCACCCTGCCTGTCGCTGCCGTCTGCAGTGCTGCCGTCTACTGGTTGATCATCCAACTTCCCTGATTCTCGTTGATATTGCGGCTTGCTTTTCAGCTGATTGTTTATACATTTCGTTTCCCCGATTCTGATCGGCTGTAGTCACAGGGAGAGGCAACGCAAAGTAAGGGGGGAGGATGTCGGGTTTTGTTGACAACTGGCGCAATGCGTGGCGGATTCGCGCTTTCAGAGATCAGCTGCTAGTCTCGATGGCCGCTCTCCTGGTCGTGCTGATCCTCTTGCGTGTATTCCAATTATATTGAGACACGAAGTGGCATCGTCCTCCCTGATCGTCTTTTGCCACTCTTTTCACCTACCGATTTCAATTGGATCACCTACAGCCTCATTTATTCGGGAACGCTCCTTGGTATCGTCTCGCTTTGTTCGTACCCTTTTTCCCTCCTCCTCGTTGTGCGTGCATTTGTCGTGATGATTCTTCTACGCATTGCATGTTTGTTTCTTCTCCCACTCGACCCACCTACGGATTTCGTTCCACTTGTCGATCCAATCATACATTTGCCTGTTCTATCCCCTGTGCTCACCCGGGACCTCTTTTTTTCCGGGCACACAGCCATGATGGCACTTTTTGCTTTCACGGCACGATGGAAGGACATGAAGATCATTTTCTCCTGTGCAGCCATTGCGGTCTCCGTGTTCCTCCTTGTGCAACATGCACATTATACTATTGACGTCGTTGCCGCACCATGTTTCGCGTATGTTGCGTTAGGCATAGCGAAATGGATCACAGTCCAAGAATTCGCAGGAGTGCCGGTCAACAACCTTTGAGATACACCAACACCTCTCCGAGACTAGCGTCTCCTTTGTGCCCCCTGGCAAAGCATATCGGCGGTTACTGAAGGCAACGAAAGTCAGCGAAACGGTCAGCAAGAAAATGATTCCGATGAATCACAGCCATGGTTTTACCGCCAACCTGATTACTGGTCTTTTGGTCACGACGGCAAGTGTTCACGGAATGCATGTGTCGACTACTCACGTATCCGTCCGCTCTACCTTTGGCATTGGCACGGTTACGAAGAAGGCCGATGTCCGTGTCGTCTTCGATATATTCTTGTCCTGGTTGCTCACTCTGCCTGTCGCTGCAATGTGCGGCGCTGCCGTGTACTGGTTGACACTCCAACTTTCCTAAGTTTTTTCTCAGTCAAGATGGCACACAAAGCAACGCTGCGGAGATTGCCACTGGTTTTAGCCAGGTTGGCCATAATTGGGTGAGGCGATATTGTTTTTCCTCTTTGTAACCTCTCCTAAGGTGTCCTTGTTCCGTCCTGTGATTTGACATTCTCAGATAAACGATATAATTTTGATAGGAACATATTAGGAGTGCCAGCCGATGACGGTAATTAAGCCAATTTCTGACCTCCGGAACAAAGCCAACGCGATTTCGGAGCTTGCGCACAAATCTGATGAGCCCGTCATGTCAATGGCTCAGCCTAGCAAGTTGCTATTAAAGCTTGAACTTTTCAGTAAGCTAGCAGTTGCACAAGCTCAGCGGGCAAGCGGCGACAAGGGTCGCACGCTCACCCAAACGATGAAGGACCTCCGGAAGCACATCCGTGAGTCGGCCTGATATAGGCTACGGCTCTTACGAGTAGCGGAAGACGATCTTACAGAAATCGTTACCTACATTGCCGCCCA
>JAPUKJ010000058.1 GCA_027295705.1 Ignavibacteria bacterium
CCATTTGTGCATGATCTTCTCTTGGTCACGCTTGTTGAGAGGACGGAGAATTGCATTTGCTCCGAGATATATACTAGTTCCGGCCCCAGCAGCAACCGACAAGAATCCATTTGAAGCTGCTCGAATAATCTGGAAATCTCCAACAAACTTGCTGGAAGTTCGGACAATAGTTCCTAGGATACAAGCAAAATTGTCAGGTTCTTCAAACCACGTGGTATCTTCTTTGACCTCTGTTACTTCATAGAGGCGTCCTTCATGTGCTTCAATTGACTTCATCTTCATACTCCATCATAAACACGAGGTTTTCCTTCGCGCGGGTGATTGCAACGTATCGCAGGTTTTCTTCCTGTTGGTATTCTTCCGTGTCCTCTTCTATCCAGGGTCCTGGCACCAAGTCTGGACGGAGAAGGTATGCATACTCAGCCTCTAGTCCTTTGGCTTTGTGGATCGTGCATAGCCTGGGACCACTATCGGAACGGAGCAAGCGTTCCAGCGCTTGAATGACTTGGCTCTTGATGCGATACTCGTCGCAGAAGGGAAGGATGGATCGGGCTTTGTCATTGATCCTGTTGATCTTATGAAACAGTTCTCTTGACTCTGCTTCAGCGATTTCTTCCTTTCTCCAGATCTCGATTTCATCGGCTAGATCCTCTGTTCTGGTGACATCAAAGCCCTTGACAAACTTGATGAGTTGCTCCCCAAAGTTGGACATAACCATACAGGGCATCTTGTATTTGAGGAACTGCACGGCATAACGAAACATCGGGGCGTTTGTTCGACACATAATGATACTGTCGGGAGGTATGTCGGTTGGACATATTCCATCCTCCAAGTGAGTGATAGTTCCTTCAGGAGCATTTTCGTGAGGTTCTATCTGCGGCACAATCTCTTGGGCGAGCCGAACAATAGATTTCGCACACCGATAGCAGATTGACAAGGGATATTCAACGCATTCAAACTTGGTGTTGAGTTCCTCCATACTGTTGGTGAGTGCTCCACGGAAGCCATAAATAGCCTGCCTGCTGTCTCCAACGGCGATGACCCTTGCACCACGTTCGGCAAGTTTACTGAGCATCATGTGTTGGATAGGATTCAGGTCCTGGGCCTCGTCAACGAACACCGTGTCGTATTGTGGAAATGTCATATCCCAGAACACGGGCATGAACAGTTGGTCGTCGAATGTAAAGAACTCGGTCACGTCCAAAGAGTCTGTCCATAGTTCTTCGAGAAGCATGGCACCGTATGTGATACGGTTCATCGGAACCTCAGAGTGTTCAATACGGTCCACAAAGTCCGATGACATTGGAGGTTCCATTAGTCCACTGGACTTCATGCTTCCAACGAGTTTAATGATTTCCCATCCAAACTCTTTGTATTCCGTTGCTGACATCCTTGGCTTGAGCAGCTTGCTGAGCTTCCACTTGTCTAGATCACTACTACTTGCTCTCCGTTTAAGTAGTCCGTGTCCGAGGCCATTAAATGTCTTGCAGTCAGTTCCAAAAGGCGTCTTTTCCCTAAGTTCATCAGCGATACTCTTGTTGAATGCTAAGAATAGCACGCTCCCACGGGCGCGTTGCATTGCCAGGAGAATGGTGAAAGTTTTACCACTACCAGCTACAGCTTCAATAGACAGATTATCTGTTTCAAATTCCACTGCATCCAGAATGGCGTCCTGCATCGGACTCAGAATTTTCCCAGGAAGTTTCTCTGTTGAACCTTCCTTCATAGAGTCAGGGATCAGTTTATTCATGTCCATAGTAGGCTAAACTCCTTGCAGTTCTATAGTGGTTATATATCGCTGCTCCATTTGGGACGGAATCAATTCCTTTTTGTATCTCGTCCCAGTCATCTCTGCCAAGCATCCATTCATGCATACTTCCATTTCTGACAGAGTCCCAATTATGTCCCTCAAGCCTTTTTAGTAGCTGGACGGGGCTTTCTATTGGTCCCTTCTGCAAGGATGATTCCGTCGCCATTTTTGTCTACTCCCAGAGTGAGGTATTCCCATACGAAGTCTGCTGGCACTAGCCGCAGTGATTGTAACGAACGGACCATTCGCTTGAACTCAGTTCTTCGCTTGGGCTTACTGGGTTCAGTCTGGGCTGCTCCCAGTTGGTTTAAGAAGGCTAACCCCACGTCCCGTGGGTGGATTTTTATCCGCGTGCTCATGTGTATCCTCCAGTTGTTGGATAGCTGCGCGTATTGTCGCGCGATGGTAAGACGTCTCCGTGCGCATACCTTCGAATATCGAATCTTTCAGGCTAACACCCGGAGCCGTTTCGATGTACATTACAAAACGGTCAAGGTGTCGTAGGTGACTGATTAGAACGCTCCTCAGCGCTCTGTTCTGTGCAGGTGTCATACGATTCCTCTAAGTGGCGGCTAGCAGCCTCGACTGCTCGGTCCAAGGCCAGGATAAATTCAGTCTTGAACAGTTCCTTATTCTGTTTCCATTTAATGTCTAGGAACTGCGTTGTGGCTTCACTGATGAGTGCGCCAGTTGCTGCGTTGATTCCAGGTGAGTTCATCATTTGTGTGTAAGCACTCTGAGCCATACCAGCCATCACGCACTCATCAGAGTCCATTGCATCACGAGTGACATTGTAAGCTAGTCGACAGGATCGCTTGAAGCGTTCATCGACTTCTTCCTTTGAGTGAGCCTCAGACTTGTTGAACATCTCATCGAGTAGTTCGGTGAGTCCTTCCATATTCACGATGCTTATCTTACGCGGATTCATTGAATAGGTCTCCTTGAAGGTCTTGTTCGAGTTGTGTCTCGGCAAGACATGATGGACAGTGGCTTATGCATATGTGATTTGCTTCGACTCGGCGTGGTAAGTCTGCATGGTTCGCAGGTAAATACTTCTGATAAACGCTAGCGACCTTGTCTCCATACTTGTACTGGTCATAGCGCGTGAGGGTGTCTCCGTAGGTTGGCTGTTCATAGCGTCGACCACAGTTGCAAGTCCAATCTGTCCAAAACAGGACAACTTCCTTTGGGACTCGGCTTCGGCGAGGTGCTCTCAAGAGATCATCAAAGGAGATTATCTGTGCTCCTTTGGGTGGTTTGGCTCCTGGTCCTAGCAGGTCGCCTAGGTCAACTTTGTCTTTCATTGAGCTTCATCCTTATGATTTCTGTGTTGATAATTGAAGATAAATGAACCTTGAAAAGGTCTAGGTCGTCTAGTCTGTCTAATGCCTTTGGAAGAATATCTTCTCTGATTAGTCCTGGATGAAATAGATCGAAATGATCAACGACCTTGGAGATCATGTCTCGTCTTTCATGAATGCCAAGGGCTTTCTTGAGTTGAATGGTCATGCTGTCTCCTAATCGTTGTATGTGTGACCACATTCGCTGCAAACGTCATACGACGTTGTGCTGCCGCATAAGCACTTGAACCCGCTCCAGAGTTCAATTCTCTTGGCGGCTTCGCGGACATCGCCGGCTGTCGCAGTCATTTCGCTTTCCTCAAGATCTGTTGCCAAAGCCTCTAGATACCCCACGAACACTTGATCGGGCATCTCTGCCACGATTGAGTTCAGTTCTGCTTCAAATCTATCGATGGTCATAATCTGTCTCCTGAATAACCTGTCCAAACCTTGATTATACACGTTTTCCGGGCGGTTTGCAACTAGTCGGGCTACTCAGGACAAAGACCTCGCTAGAGTGTTTTGCTATGCCGATATGAACCGGACCTCCACAGTTAAATGAAAGGCGACCCGGAGGCCGCCCCTCACTTCCTTTGTTATGCTGTCGCAACCTCCACAGCAGTTTGTGCTTCGCCAGCCAGATCGGACAGATCGGCCACTTCCTCATCCACTCGGGCCTCGCGGATCGTCTTAGCCAATGCAACAATCTGCTCGTGGCCCAGGATCTGCTCGCGGGCTGCCTTGTCATAACGACGCAACGCGGCTTGAGCCTGCGGTATAGAGATACTCTTGAACTGAGCAAGAGCTTCAACCTCTGCGGATACAGTGGGTGCGCCAACCTTGCGCTCTTTCTGCCACTGGCCGGAGGCTAATTGCTCAGCGACCCCTTTCATTGCTGAGAGTTTCTCAGGTCCAGTCTTTACATCGCTGGAACGATCCTGCAGCAATTTGCTAAGCCCATACAGACCAACCATGTTCCTGAGGTCCTCATGGACACTGGACGCGGGGAACGAATGCTCATCAATGAGTTCGTCGGTCTCGCGCTCTCTCACGAGCACATCAACTGTCATTGTATCGGCTTTGAGGTCTACGGACAGGGCATATGGATTGTTTCTTGCCATTTCTTTCTCCTGATGATTATGGAATCCCCAAGTAGCGGGGCCATTTTTCATTTTGCGCTTTTTTTGCCGACAGGTCAAGCACTGATTTTCAGAGCTTTATACCGCGTCACGCTCTGCTTTTGTTAGCTGGGCTCCCCATCCAGAGACTATGAACTTAGGCTCTTCGCCCGTAAGTTCTTTGTATGCCTTACGTACGGCATCTCGCATGGGTTTGTCGGCTCCTTTTGGAACCTTTTTGTTGCTAACTTCTCCTATCTTACAACTCCATAGTTTCATGATTCTTTCTTCTCCTTCTCTCGTAGTTTATTGGCAGCTTTGAGTGCCTCTTCTCGGTAAGTGGGCGAATTACTCTCAGTAATTAGGTCAGTTAAATCTGTGCGATCTGGTGGATCAGCCGATAATATTCTGTCAGCTTTTTCCTCTGTCATGTCCTCATCGACCACTGTCTTAACACCACCAAAGAAATGAGACACTGGGCTTGCTTTGTCCCTGAGTCGGGCTGGGTCAATAGCTTTGAACTCCGATGGACTGAGACGTTCTTTGACTTCGTCTGCTGATAGATACCTGTCGTCTTGTGCCATGTCTGCTAGCATAGCGTCGAGTTGTTCAATACCGTCACGTTGCCTCTCATCCATACCACGCAAGATAAACCTTAGCTCAACCTCTGGCAACTCTGGATTTGCTTCGGGATCAATCACGACAAGATACCGTCGCAATACATCCTCAATTCTCATGGCTTGCTCAAGGAGCCTTGGCATGTCGCTTGGATCAATTGTCTTGTCTCCAGGTATGCTCTTGGCCTTATGCTTCCAGGCATCTATGTACGCATAGAAGTTATTCCTGTGATAGATCGCAACCCGACCACTCATTGTCAATTTGATCTCTCGCTTGCCCTTGTCCATTGTTTCCGCAAGCTTGTCATAGAATGGTCCGTAGTTCCTTGGGTCTTTACTTCGTGGCATTAGTTCCTTCCTGTCATTAGATGGTATGGATTAGGCTCCTTTCCATCCATTTCAGCCATTGCCCAGTATTCTTCCCAGCGGATTCGCCAGCGTGCATAGTTCTCTCTGTTGCGTCGAGCAACTTCCAGACTGTATATGTTTGGCACTTGTACTCTCCCCTTATCTACATCTACCCTCACGATACCACATGCGCCCGGAGTAGGCAAGTTCCTCCTCCACTTGCCCTCATTTCCCCTCATTGCTAAGGATTTTCGACGACCCCCATACCTTGCCAAGGGACTATATATAAAAAAAGAAAAAAAAAAAATAAGACATCCCTACTAAGTATAGGGGTAGGGGTCAGAAATCGATAGAATTAAGGGGAAATAAGGCGTAATATGGTCGAATAACGTGGTTTCGTCGTCTCAACTGTTGGCTTCGTTTAACACGCGCACAAAAGAAAGGCCCGTCCTTGGGCCTTCTCTCTCGTCCTTAGCTTAACAGGTCGTCAAGCTCAGGTATTTCAGCACCCTTGCGGGCTTCAGCAATAGCCGACATACTCTCGGCCAAATTCGACTTGAGTACAATTCGCTGCTCATCGTCAAGCTGCCTGTATGCTTCTTGTGCAGCCGCTGCCTTGCAACCCTTGGCAAGCATAATCGCGTCAATCACAAGCGGTAGCAAGTGAATACCGCCAGTACGTTCAGCCTTCCAATCGCCGGACATAAACTGTGCGACCAGTTCCTTAGCCTGACGCATTTTCAGATCAGGAGAAACCTGTGACAGTCTGTCGTCAATGATTTTCGAAACTCCATAAACGAAAATCTCGGCGGCGATCTCTGTCGGGAACTTGGTTCCGTCAATTTCGAGGGCCGTGTTTGTCTCACTATCGACCTTGATAGCAAGTCCCTTGTTGGCATTACGCTGCCAACTAAAGCGCTGTTTAGCTTTCTTGATGTCGTTCACCATATTGTTAAAGAACCCAGCGCATTGCTGGTGGCCAGCCAAATTGCCAGCCAACCAATAGACTAGCATGGTTCGCTGGTCGATAGCAAGCCGGCCGCATAGGTATGCGCTTGCGCTGGCAATCTAGTCGGCTAGTGCGCGTTGCAATGCAGCATCGAAGTCCCCACCCCTAACCACCCATGCCGGGGGCAAATGTCCCCCATTTAAGCCCACTCACGGCGGTCGACAAGAAATTGAAGGACGTCCGATCGGTTCACGTCCCGCGTAGCGGGGAAGCTGATTAAATGGTCGAATTACTCAGAGTATTTCGGTCGGTTAACCAAGATTAACTGTCGTTAGGCATTGCGACGAAGCTCAGGGCAGGGTATCCTGTATGGGAGTGTGGATAAGTCTATCCGCCATACATGAACATTGGGAGTGGATTATGAAAGATTTCGGGAGTGGCTGGAGCGGATTGAGAGACTTTGCGGTCAGTAGAGGTGTCGCTACTGTAGACGACAACGACGATGCCGTCGCAGCGAAGATTAAGAAGGTGATTCAGGGAACATTGCCGGAGGAAGAAGTTGAGCCAGGTACAGATCAAGAGCCTACGCCCGAGGCATGACGCGATTATTGATTGGTTGCTGATCAATCCAGGCGCACCCAATCTAAATCCGCTTTGTGCTTTAATGAACATCAGCCGGACTTGGCTGAGCATTGTTATGCAGTCCGATGTATTCAAAGAGGAATACACTCGTAGACGACAAGAGCATAATGGGGAACTCACAAAGCAGTTAGTCGAGAAGCAACTCAAGGTCACGCTGAAGGCTCTTGACAAGGTGGACTTCTTTCTGAATGATGACGACGAAGTTGATCTCCAAGGCGCTCTTGAAGTAGCAGACAAAACTGCCAAGCACTTGGGCTTCCATCCTCGTCCTGGATTCGGCCCTGTGATTGAAGAGACGCAGGAACGTGTGTTCCGATCCGTCGACGCTGGCACGTTGCATGAGGCACGTGAGACCATTAGACGAGTAACACATGGCGCGCTTGCAACGGATTGAAAATGTCACAGCCGTCGATATCATGCATGGAGTCCCGCCCTTCGTCAAGAAACGTCGTCGAAAAGGCCGGAAGGGCGTTGGACTCCGTTATGAAGCAAAGGTCCAAAAACATTTCTGTGATGAGTTTGGGTTTGAATACTGTCCTGGACCGTGGTTTCGTTACACAGTCCTCGATAGGCCCAAGGTTGTTAATTACGCTCAGCCTGATGGACTCCTTATACAACCCCAGCGAGGAGTTATTACAATCGTTGAAATCAAATACAACCATTGTTCGGAATCGTATTTTCAACTTGTGGATAAGTACCTGCCATTGGTTAAGGCTTTGTTTGGGAACGATTACTGGGTGTTTCCGCTCGTCACTGTTGTTAAATGGTACGACCGAGACACAAGCTATCCAGCTAGTATCCGACTTCGAGAATCTATTGACAAGTGCTCGACAACTGAAATTGGGGTACACATATGCCGCCCCGACAGGAGAAAGTAAATGAGTGTGCACGGCGGAGTAGACAACACAAAGGACATTCCACAGCCACCATCTGTGGATAATTCAGTGAAAGAAAAGACTATCGGACCACCGGCGACGAACAAGCCGGAAGGTATGTCTCGGAATCACAGTCAAGGGAAGATTTCCGACGGCTCAAATGAAGGTCACAGGGCAGGAGTACACAGATGAAAAAGATGATTTTCGTAATTCTTACCACAATCCTGCTTGCTTCCTGCGTTAAGGATAGAGTCAAGGCTGGCAGAGATCTATTCCACGGTGGCGAGGTCGATGTGAAAGCATCGCAGTCTGCTGGTGTGATCGTGATCAAGTCTGGCACAGCATTCAATCCCTTCGAAGGCAATGGCCGGAGCTGTGCAAGCTGTCACCGGGCTGAGAACAAGTTCGGTATGAGCGAGGCGACACGAGATGGCTTGTCTGCGGACGATCGGTTTTTCTACATGGGTCTCGATGAGGACCAGGCGCTGCTCAAGGGCCATGGCCTGGTGCATGTCATCGGTGACGGTCTGGATGAGTTCCGCCAGACGCCAGCACTCAACGAGCTATGTACGCTCTGCAACAACTACGGCAACTGCGAATCGCTGGGGCTGAATAGTGACCGCACTTCCAATTTGCAAGCCTTCTCGCTTGGCGCGGTGATCAATCACCATGCGCGGTCACCGGCTCGACAGCCAGGTGTTGATTTTGTGCTGCCATCGCCCGGCCAGGTCAAGGATCTCGTCGATTACATGCTGTCGAGCGACGTATGTGAAGGATTATAATGAAAAATATATTACTGATACTTGCTTTAGCGTTGTCTTTCTCTGGGTGTGAAACCATTGAAAGCATGAGTACCCAGGAAAGGCAGACCCTCTATGTCGTTGTCGGAGTTGTTGTTGGAATCGCAGCTATCAGCTACGCAGACGATGATAATAGTTTTCAATGTCACCCACATGGGAAAAGGCACGAATGCCATTGATCGAAGTCGATCCGATTGAAGCTGTAAAGCTAGGTGCTGTTGATAGCATCTTCTATAGCCACTATTTCTTTCCGGATACGACTCGACAAGCATCTCCTATCTATCATGCAGATGTTTGGGAGCTGTTTGAAAATCCCCTCAATAGGTTCGCCAACTGTGAGATATTTCGAGGTGGAGCTAAGACGACTCTTGCTCGACTTTTTTTGTCAAAACGAATAGCCTATGGTATATCACACACAGCTTTGTTCATAGGAAAGTCAGAGGGCCATGCTGCTCGATCAATTGAATGGCTTATGCAACAAGTTCTCTACAACGAAGTCTGGGCTCAGACTTTTGGCTTGCGCCGGGGGAACAAATGGACGGCCACAGAATGTGAGATATATCACGGGACTGACGCCTATCCAATACGCATACTTGCATTGGGCATCACGGGCTCCGTTCGAGGAATTCTTGTTGGTGATTTTCGGCCAGACTTAATAGTAGTGGATGACCCATGTGACGAAGAGAACACAGCGACCCCAGAACAGCGTGACAAAACAAGTGAGTTATTCTTTTCAGCAATCAAGGAAAGCCTCGTTCCAGCTTCGGAAGACCCAACTGCGATGCTCGCCCTCCTTCAAACCCCGTTGGATGCAGAAGACGTTTCTGCGGTCTGCACGAAATCAGACGAATTCGCTAGCATCCGAATCGGAATCCTTAACGACGAGAACGAAGAAACAGCTGAGAGTTCCTGGCCAGAGAGATGGTCAAAGGAAGTTATTCTAGCAGAGAAGAAAGCCTCAGTCGACAGAAACCAGTTATCAATCTGGATGCGGGAAAAGATGTGTTTGATTGTCTCGCGAGAGATCTCTGCATTTCTGGAAGAGTGGCTCGAATTCTGGACGGTCCTGCCTCCACATGCGCGTTATGTTATGGCTATCGATCCTACTCCGATCTTATCTGACAAAGCGCGAATGACAGGACAAAAGACAGATCTCCAGGCCGTCATGGTCAAATGCTATTGGAAAATGAAACAATACATCGTCGAGTATGCAACTAATCGAGACGAAGATCCAGATCAGTTAGTAATGAACATGGATCGGCTTTGCAGGAAGTATCCCATCCTGCGGTGCGGTGTTGAAGGGATTGCCTATCAGAGAAATCTGAAGTGGTTTATCGAACGTCAAATGAAGAGAGGAAAGCTCAAGTCCATGCATGTAATGGAACTGGGAGCGGATATGATCCCTGGAGCAAAATCGAAGTATGACCGGATTGTACAATCACACACGGGCGTGGCGAGTCAAGGATTGCTCCACGTCAAGCCCGAACACACTGAATTTATATCGCAGTTTACGACATTTCCGAACTGTAAATACAAAGACCTTTTGGATGTATCTGCGATGTGCGACGCAACAATCTCAAGTCGCCAGGAAGGATACATGAGTTCCAGTTGGGATCTTGACGAAGAAGATATCGAACCCTTGGACTGGGAGAGGGCAGCTCCATGACTATGTCGATTAGCAAGAACACGATGGTTGGTATGAGTGTTGGAACCATCACGGCTATAATTGCAGCTGGATGGATTGGTCTCGGTATCGGCCGTCCGCTATTTGCCTCAGATCTAGTAGTAATCGAAGAGAGCATCGAGAGGTTAGACAAGAAGACTTCTGTTGCTATTTTGAATCTGGGTAAACAATCGCTCGAAACTGAACTTCGTGGGGCAAAGCGAGAACTTCGAAAGGATCCAGACAACGACAATATTGGAGACGATATTGATGAAATCGAAGGAGAGATTGAAGACATCGATGCTAAGATCATTTGTTATCGAACAGTAGATTGTGAAATGGAGGATGATGTCTGATGCCCTCCTCAACTAAAAAACAGGCACGAACTATGGCGGCAGTCTGTCACGGTGCTAAGTTGAAATCCGTTAAGATTCCAAAGAAGGTCGCCTGTGAATTTCATCGAGCCGATCGAAAGAAGACCGGCCATAGATTAACAGGGATAAACCAATGATTACCATTAACAACCCTACAGTGTTGCTTGGCGTAGTTTTACTTGGGTTTGGCATTGCAGTGGGAGTAGAACGTATTGACAACAAGCGCCACCTCCAAGTTGCTGTGACGGCTCTTATATGGGAGAAGGAATGGAGGTGGAGCTACTAATGGCCATTCGCTTCTTAGGCAAGCTTCTTGAAACGGTCGTCGGAGTCAGCGGCAAGATCATCTCTGAGCTTGTCACAGACAAAGACCTTGCCAAGCAACTCGACCACGCTTTTCGGTCACAGGTCAGTATGGAGGCTGCAGACTTCAAACAAATCGAAATCGAAGCCGAGAAAGAAATGTTCTTGGCGCAGCAAAAAACTGTCCAAGCTGAACTCCATCAGAGTGACCTTTACACAAAGAGAACTCGCCCGAAAATAGCCCGACAGTCTTGGTACATCACGGCGATTTATGCCCTTTCGAGTATGTTATTGCCCGTGGCTCCTGAGGCTTGGGGTCTGGGCGAGCCCTCTATTGATTGGCAAATCTTTCTCGTGCTAGCTAGTCCGGCATTGACCTACATGGGCGTACGCGGATTCGAGAAGTGGAAACATGGCTCAACTTAAGAACTTACTGAAGTTCGGCACTAGACACCATCAGTTTGTCCGTGACGCTGTGTGGAAGAGGAAACGTTTCTCTGAAGATAAGATGCGTAATCGTTACGAGCGCTGGCGCAAGGACGAGGAATCTTTTATCTTCTACATGCCAGAGAAAGATATAGACGCCACCCGTCGTGTTCTTCGCGAAAGTGGGGGCCAGCCCCAAATGACGACGCTGAAGATTCCCTACGATTATGCCGTCTTAATGTCGGCTCATACTTACTGGACCAGTGTCTTCTTGGGGCGGGACCCCATTTTTCAATACGCCGGACGCGAGGGACAATCTCAAGATGCCACTCTCGCTATGGAAGCTCTAATCAACCATCAGATTACAGCTGGTCGGGGAATCCCACCACTCTATATCTGGCTTCTCGACGTAGGCAAGTACGGCGTTGGTTTAATAGGAGAGTTCTGGGATGAAGAGAAGAACGTCGTTGCAAAGATTGTGGATGTACCCGACGAATACCTCGGAATTCAACTTGGAACTTTCACGAAGGAAATTAAGAGAGTCCTCGTCAATGGTTTCCAAGGCAATCGTCTTTACAACATCCGGCCATACGATTTCTATCCTGATCCCAGAGTCACGATGCTCAATCTCCAGCAGGGAGAATTCTGTGGAAGACGAGTACCAGTGGGATGGAATGAAATTATAAGACGTGCTGCGACTGGGAAGTATTTCAATATTGAACAGCTTCGCAAGTGGCGGCATAAGAATTATCGAACCAGCGAAGAAGGAAGTGCCCAAATCCAACGTCCGGTTCGTCCAGGAGACGAGACGTGGTTCGAAACAATGGACATGTCAAATGTCGAACTCCTGGAAATGTACATTGAGATCATTCCAAGACAATGGAAGTTGGGCAATAGCACATATCCAGAGATTTGGGTGTTCACCTTGGCCAACGAAGAGATCATCATCGGAGCTCAACCGCTTGGATTGTACCACTCGAAGTTTCCATTTAGCGCGCTGGAACTCGAGCCGGACGGCTATGCCATGTTCAAGCGGTCGATGTTGGAAATCGCAAAACCGATGACCGATATTATCACGTGGCTCGTGAACACCCACTTTTACAACACAAGAAAGGCCTTGAACGATATGTTCGTTGTCGATCCTTCTAAAGTAGTAATGAAGGATGTACTTGACCCGAAGCCGGGTAAAATCATTCGTCTCAAAGACGAGATGTTTGGTCAGGACGTCAGAAGCGCAATCACTCAGTTCCAAGTAACAGACGTGACACAAACGCACATGAATGACGTTCAGTCGATCGCTAATATGCTTCAACGTGTGACCGGCGTCAATGACGCCATGATGGGGTTGTCTAACCAGAAGGGTAGACAGACCGCAACTGAGGTTCGTACCTCATCCACCTTTGGCGTTAATCGCCTTAAAACGATATCAGAGTGGTTCTCCGCTACTGGTTTCACAGACTTGTCTTATATGCTTGTGGCGAACAGCCAACAGCTCTATGATGCTGAGAAGAAAGTACGCATCGCAGGTGATATGTGGAACTACAAAGGCGGACAGCGATTCTTGAATGTGACGCCAGATATGATTGCTGGCGGTTGGGATTTTGTTCCAGTAGATGGTACGTTGCCTATCGACCGATTCGCACAAGTAAATATGTGGACTCAGCTGTTACAACAGATGGCTCAGAGTCCACAAGTGCTACAGCAATTCGACCTTGGTCGGGTATTCAGCTGGGTAGCACAATTGGGTGGGTTGAAAAACATCAATCAATTCAAGATTGAAGTCGACGACCCAGTGGCATTACAACAGCAGGCAACTGCAGGAAACGTGGTACCTATAAGTGGACAATCAACCAGCGGAAGACCTGGAGGAGATACGGCAGCAGCTGGAGGCGCTCCAATCCCTTCTCAAGTTCCCGCCGTGGGCCCAGGCGGTTAAGTTAATCGAATTGCAGTGTGCACAAAGATCGCTTCAATTCAAAGACAAGCCATTGGCTTCAGTTGATGAAGCCTTGGTTCAGAACTATCAAAAAGGGATAGTAGCAGGAATGCGTTTAGCAATGAGACAACCAGCGGATAGGGCTGAGATATTGAAAGAGTTATTCAACGCAAAACTAGCGGAGGAAAGAGCAAATGTCAGTGAGCAATGATCAGGTCAAAGCTATGGTGCAGAAGGCGACTGGGACAATTCCCCCGAACCCTGAAGTCCAAGCAAAGATATTAAAGGAAACGCTCCCCTTGGAGCAGCCTGCAACACCGCCTGGAGTGGAACCCGTAACTCCGGTCGAGACGGGTTTAGATCCAAGTACCGCAGATTTCTTCGGAAATCTCGGAGCAGATATGGATGCCGAAGTATATGGCACTCCACCGCCTGAGCCTCAAGTTCCAAGTGCAGTACCATTGGTGCCTCGTGCACCAGTGGAAGAACTGCCCTACGAACCACCGGTTCACCAACGTGTGCCCGGAGAAATTCCGGAGTCCCTAGAACCACAGCCAGTGGAACCTCCACAGCTAGAAGCTGCGATCGAGCGGCCTTTGGCTGAAGAGGACGTCCGACTGACTGCGGATCAATGGGCGAAGCAACAACACGCGTTGGCTCCAACCCCTCAGGCACCCACTCCAGTGGAACAGCCACAGTTTGATCCTGTAGCACTTGAAAAGCAGGCAATCGAAAGGCTGACCACCACGGAGTATGCGTTGACCGAAGAAGATAAGGTCGCGTTAATCTCGGAACCAGAAAAGGTGCTTCCGGGATTGGCTGCACGTATGCATGTACGGATGCAGGTGCAATTGGCAAATCAGATCGCAGCAATCCTTCCGGGGATTATTCAAGGTCAGCTTCAGCAAGCCACCAAGGTTCAAAGTCTTGAGACCTCGTTCTTTGGTGAGTATCCTGAGCTGAACAAACCTCAATTCCGAAAGACCACATTGGAAAGTCTGGCGATGATCCGTCAGGTGAATCCTCAGGCTACTCGGGAGGAGGTTATGCGTGACGGAGCGGCTTTGGCCGCTGTTCGATTGCGGACTCGATTAGGCGCTGTACAGGAGCCGGCCCAGATGCCAGCCCTGCCACAGATGCCATTGGCTCCAACGGCTGAAATTCCGGCCCATCCTGTTCCTGCTCAACCTCAGGTCCCGTTTACTCCAGCACAAAGTGGGGGAGCAAGCGAGCCTGTCGTGCCTACTGATCCTAACTCAGAGAACATCTTCACACAGTTGGCGATGGACCCTGATTGGTAACGTAAGGAGAAATGTATGGCCGCAGTAGCGGGTCTCCGCGGAACCGGGGACTGGGGCACAGATGAACGACCGAAGAACTTTCGGGAGCTCATCATGTTTCGGAATCCAAATGGTTCCGCACCGCTGTTCGCATTAACAGCACGCATAGCTTCAGAGTCAGTAAATGACCCTGAGTTTAATTGGTGGGACGAGCCGAATGACTTGGTCCGCTTGCAGATTAACGGTGCCTTGACTTCGGTCGCAACAACGATTGTTGTCGACAGTCCAGACCCAACTGCAAGTGCTCCAGGTATTCCGTATGGCCTGGCTACACACTTGAAGCCCGGTGATCTTTTGATGGTTGAGAAGACTACTGAGGCCCAGGTTCTGGACAACGAGTTGATTCAGGTCACCGCTGTAGCAAGCGGCGTGTCCTTTACTGCGACTCGTGGTGTAGCAGGTTCAGCAGCAGCAGCAATCGCTGATAACGATTTCTTGCTGAAAATCGGCTCAGCCTACGCTGAAGGTACCTCCGCAGCGGACGCTACTTCTCGTAACCCGATCAAGTACAGTAACTTGTGTCAAATCTTCAAGTCTACGTACGAAGTCACCAAGACGGCGGAGAAGACGTTCGCTCGAACCGGTGATGTGATCGCTAACGACAAGAAGCGTAAAGTCTTCGACCATTCGCGAGACATCGAACTCGCATTCATGTTTGGTCAGAAGTTCGAAACGACCGGTGCCAACGGCAAACCCTTGCGGTTCATGGGAGGCTTGAGAGAGTTCATTCCGACAGATACGACAACTATCTTCGGCGCGACGACGACTCTCACTCAGTACACAACCGCAACGTCCCCGATCTTCGATTGGGATACGTCGGCAGGCGATGAAAGGATTGTATTCTGTGGCAATGGCTACTTGAATGCTCTCAACGACCTCGCCGCCCTCAATGGACAGATTCGTTTCATGGAAACGATCAAGGTCTTTGGTATGAACCTTCGCCGGTTCGTGCTGCCACAAGGCCAGCTGTTCATTCGCGCACATCCGTTGATGAATAGGCATGCACTGTACCAGGATTCAGCTTTTCTGATTGACTTCTCGGCACTGAAGTATCGCACGCTTCGTGACACTATGGCAGAGGACAACATCCAAACGCCAGGTGACGACTCTCGAAAGGGCCAGTGGCTCTCAGAGATTTCGCTCGAGATTCGCCACGGTGGATTGAGTTGCGGATATCACGGTAGCTTCACGGCGGCTGCGTAAGGACTTTCGGAAGGGGGGCTTCGGCCCTCCGACCGAATTACTAGGAGTAATTAGACCAGTGTATTCCTATGGGGAAACCTCGCAGGCGAATTTGGGCTCGTGTCATACGCGCCTACAAGACCTGTTTATGGAAGCGGCTAAATACCGAAACATCTCGATTACATGTGGACATCGTTCCGATGAAGATCAAGATCAGGCATTCGAAGACGGAACGACAACTAAGCAAGCCGGAGAGAGCGACCATAATGTTCTCCCGTCTCTCGCCGTTGATGCGATTCCATTTCCGACGACTCAGGAAGATTGGGAGAATCGAGAATATTGGGTTGAATGGTCTAGTTGGATAAAAGGTCTTGGAAGCGGAATGGGTATGATTATTAGGTCTGGGTTCGATTGGGACAATGACTACGACCTAGACGATCAATCATTCTTCGATGGTCCGCATTTTGAGTATGAAGGAGAATTTGATGCCTAAGTTCAAGAACAGTGGAACTGGTTACACAGAGCGCAAGTCTGGTTCCGGTCAGTTCCCAGCGAAAGATACACCGCTGCACAAGAAAGATGTGTCCACTCCGGGCCGGAAGCAAGAGCGCCCTAATCCTAACGATCAAGGTGGTCCGCAGGTTTACTGATGCTTGAATTTCCAGGCCTTTCAGATCGAAAGTTCACTAGAAAGTTGTCTGCTGCAGCGGGAACTTTTAGTGAAGCCCAAGTCATTCCGGGATTCGTCGATGATCTAGTCGCGACTGTAAAGCCAGGACCTGGAGGAACTGCACTTTTGCAGTTTACAGGGGACGATGAAGATATAGTGGACAAGGATCCAGGAAGTGTTACATGGATAACTTGGACTGTTGGAGCAGTGAGTATCGCCAAAGCACAGACGGCGCTTGGTGCTGTAACAGCAGTTCGGCTTCAGGCTATAGTTGCACCTGCGACTATGTCGATAGTTGCTAATCGAAGGGCTACCAGAAGGTAAGCAAGCGCCACTTAGATAAATTTTTGTCAGCGAGGTATTTTTAATGGCTATTGAAACCAACGACAGCATCGAGAAATTTGGATCCCAAACATCAATTGATGATGGCTCGACTGGAACGATTGCTAACAACGCATTTTCGGTGTTAGCTGATATCAATATATTTACCAATTCTGATGATGCGCCTTATGCCCGGTTCGTTCTCAAATTGCAATTCGATGCGACTATGCCAACTGTTGGAACAATAGCATTATTCGCTAGACCGCTCAATATCGACGGTGCAAACGAACCGCCAGTGCCGAATGCCAGCTTTTTGTCTATCTTTCTTGGTAGCTTTCCTATTGATTTTAGTCAGGCCGCCGATACAGATTTCTATACAACAATCAGCAAAGCTGCACTTCCAAATTTTATTTCCTCGCAGACTTACGAGTTCTACATTCAAAATGTTAGCACTGTTCAGGTGATTGGAGTTAATTGGACTCTGAAAATTACTCCTTATACCTACGGACCAGCGGCGTAGATATGTCTTTCACTCATTTTGAATCTGGTTGGGAGAAACAGCCACCTGTAGGTACGGCATTGGATAATCCGTTGAACTTGGCAGCACGAGACTTAGTCTTTTGTGCTACCGTCAATCGTGGTTACCCCTATGATGAGGCTCATACCATTCAGGCTCTTGATCTTAATGGAGCAGGAACGATTGAAGCATGTGAACATGGAATATGTCTTGAAGCAGCTGGAGGTACCGCTGGTGGAGCTACATTCACTCACATAGCGGATTATGATGGATTTACTGAGTTCAATGTTTATGCGTTAGCAAAGAATAGACAAACTTCCACTACCATAGATCAATTTCTTGTTGGTAAATTTGGTGGTGGTGACGATCCTTTTGGTGTTCACTGGAATGCAGGGGAGGATGTCCAGTGTGGTGTTTCAGTTGGTGGTACACCACAAGTCGATTTCCTTGTTGATGGGTTGGACGACGGCACAGTTGGTTATGACGCTCGGCTTTGGAATGCGATTGGAAATAAATGGGATGGTGTAACAATTTCTGCAAGGGCTAATGATTTGATTGGTCCCGGTGTAGCGCAATCCGGTACGATGGATGTCAATGCGTCTCAAGATTTGGTAGTTGGTGACTCGCAACAAGGTGCTAGTATCAATTGGGACGGTTGGATTGCTCTACTGCTGATTTATAAGAGGGTTTTATCCGATCCCGAGTGGAATTTGGTGCGCTCGAATCCGTGGCAAGCCTATGAACCTGATGTGATTCCTGTATTTCAGGTTGCAGCAGCTGCGGCTGGTATTTTCCTTCCTGCATCTCATTCTAGTTCTATGGTAAGGGTTTGATTCAAGGGAATTAAAACTTATGCACTTCGAAAGGCATACAGAGGAAAGAACATGAATAACAAGGTTGAAGTGGGAGTCCTTTACGCTGATCTTTCTAGGGTCATTGTGCCTTATGCCGAGAAGGATACTTTGTCTCTAGTGGCTGTACTGGCCTTAGTTGTGAGGGATAATGCTGTTGAAGGCAAAAAGAGAAATATCACAGCGAAGTGGGGCTATGACAATTACGCCCTTTGCGAAGGCATCGAAAACGGACAGCCATGGGTTGAGATTTATCCTTGGGATAATGGTGATTATGTCCGGCGAAGAATGAGCAATCATCTTGACGTTGACGCACGGGTTATGGTCGATGTGCCACTGGGCTGTATGCACATGATCTTTCGAGGTCAGGATATTTCTGATGCCGATTGGGTGGAAGCATTGCGGATACTTGAGAAGGAAATTCTCTAATGGCTTTCGGTGTTGCCAACATTGATGCTGTTGAGACGTGGACAACAGTTGATGAGACTGCGGACGATGGCACTCTGGATATTGATGTAACCACGTGCATGACCAATGGCACGACCGGCGAAGATTGCGACGAAATAAAAGAAGGCACCTTTGTTCAGAAAGTCGTCATGGACATTGACCCCGCTTCTTTGATTACTCTCAGCATCCGGTTTTTCCTGAACAGCATCATGACGGCAGGCAATAACGCGACATATCCGTACACGGATGCCAACTCTGTCAGCGGCACAAATCCGAATAGTCAGGCTTACGATACTGCCGGTGCTTATGTTACCCATGTAATTAGTGCTGCTGCAATCGCAGAACTTGGTGAGTCTCCCCCTGGTAAATGTTCCATTCGGCTTGCGGCTGACGGAACCGGAGCCGGAAATGCCAAGTCCAAACTTGGTGAAGTTGAAATCGACTTTACAATTAAGACCTTCACCGTGGCAGGAATTACTCGCGACAAAGACGAAGCTGTACTCGTCAGCATGGGATACCAAATATATAAGCGGACTGGGCTTGCCCCGGAAACATTGTCGCTTTCAAAATCTGGCACATCGAATGGAACAACAGGTGCTTACACAGAAGAACTAGGCAAAGGCACTTATCGTGGTCTTGTGGTTAAAGACGTAACGCCGCAAGTGTTCGACATTGGCCCGCCGATGATTTTGTCGGATGCTACTGCATCGGACGATGTATTCTCGCTCGGAAAATTCAGCAGCCTAATTAATAACGATATCGTGCATGCCTATCAAGCTGGTTCAGCGGCATTGCCAGTCGGGACAGGATTTGCCGTAGATACAGACTTACATGTTGTTCAACAAAGTGGCGATACCTGCAAGCTGTCTACAACTTCGGGTGGTAGCGCTATTGATATTACTGTTGATGGCGACTGCATCCTAGTCGGCAAACCTCAAGTGAGTTAATTATGGCACTTGACCCACGTGACTTTTTTGCAAGAACCCAGGAAGATAAAGCTGCTGGTGTCGATCCACGTGACTTTTTTGCAAGAACTCAAGAGGACAAGGCACCAGCAGCGGCAGCAGATGTTTTACGAGCGCAAACGTGGATGTGATGTACGAAGAAATTGGACAAGTTTCTGAAGCGACTATTTCTCAACTGAGAACTATACTCAGTGAGTCAACCTGGGAAGAACATATCAGTGATGTAACTGATCACCAAGCGGCTCCCTGTAATGTTCAGGTGCAAGCCGTGGATGAAATAGTGGTTCGCTGGCCTGTTGATACGTGGCATCAGTTGCTACTTCTGAGACTCAAGCCAGGAGGCAAACTTTATCGTCATGCAGATGAAGGTTATGGATTTCACATACCAGTGGAAACCAACAGACGTGCCGTATGCAGCACGTACGAAAATGATTTTGCAGTCGATCAGAATTTGCAAGTAGGCAAGATATACCGTGTTGATCGGTCAATTGAGCATGAAGCATTTAACAATGGACGAACTGATAGAACTCACTTGATAGTGATATTAAAAGGAGACTCATTGTGAGAGAAAATGAAGTTGTGGACATGCGCGAACGATGTCCTACATGCAATATGATAGCGCCAAAACACTCGAAATGGTGCATCACTCCTGTGATCCAAGGTGATACAACTATGGAGACACGAAAGGTAGAAGGAGTGCAAAGCCCTGTTCTCAAGGAGGAACTATCTAATGAAAACTAAACGAAGCCACGAAGGTGAGCTTTTTATAGACCATAGATTCACTCCCGGACTAACTTCGGAGCAGACACAAGCTCAAGGGTTACCCGTCGGCGCCGGGCAAGGTTTATTTGAAACGCCGACTTATACATGCTCGCATTGTCCGCGCGTAGTTATAATGAATCCCAAACGGACACGTCCACGAGAACGTTGTAGGAAATGCGATCACTATCTTTGTGATCGGTGTGGAGCTATAATGGCACAAACCAAAGAGTGTAAAACGTACAAGCAGTTTCTTGATGAACTTCAGGAAAAGGCTTTTAAAGAGGAGTTAAGAAGTGGCTAAGAGATCGTTTTCAGTAGTAACGTCGACCCCGACCGCAACCGCAGATGCTGCTGTACTTGCAAACAACACCCACAATGGTGTAATGCAAGGTGGCGCTGCGACTCAGAGGAATCAGATATCTGAGATAGAATTAGGTGGACAGGCAACTGCTAGTGCAGTTTGTATCATGGTGGCGGCTATGAATTCGATTGCTGCCACAGCCATTGTGCTTGGTACTCAAGGACGTGACGCACCGTTGGATAGTGCAAGTGCTGACCTGACGGCTGCAGTCGATATTGGCAGAAGCGCCACGATTCCGGCTCAAAGGTCTGCGACTCTGCATTTGTTGCAATTATCGTTTAACGCCTTTGGTGGCGTTATTCGTTGGGTGGCAGCACCAAACGAGGAAATCGGTATGGTAGGATTGGCCGTTAACACAGGCTCGTTCTCCTTGTCCGCTTTTACTGGTGGAAACACGGGATTGCTTAGCTCGCATATCATTTACGAATCCTTGTAAGATTCTAAATGACAATTCGTGTTCCGCATTTCTCGAAGCTGATACCGCGTAAGGTTCAGCAGCCGCACCTTGTTGCGAATTTACTCGTAACGACGCTTGCGGTTGCGGCTGCTGCTCCTTTTGTTCCTCTTGAGCCGTTTGTTCCACAACAATTAGTTGTTCAACAACCTGTTCAGCTTAGTAGTCCAGTATCACTTCTTGAGGTTATAGTAGAAAAACCCTTTGCTCAACACGATTGGCCGAACCCCAGGACAACAAGACTATACGAGGTACTTCAACGCAGTCAGGCAATCACGGAGATTGTCACTGTACCATTCACACAGTTAGATTGGCCGAATCCCACAGTCGATCGACAAGTTCAGCAACCATTTCAGTTTAGTAGTCCGCTCACACTTATAGGGATTGTAGGCGAGAAGCCCTTTAATCAGACTGACTGGCCGAATCCCAAACCGCTGTTTACTCAGCAGCCGGCTCAACTATCCAAGTCCATTGCGCTTGTTGAACCT
>JAPUKJ010000059.1 GCA_027295705.1 Ignavibacteria bacterium
GATGCAGCTTGATGTAGTGAAGTCGGAGAAAATCAGCAATCTTCACCGTCGACTTGACGGGTTGCAAGCCAAGCATGGTTACGCAAGTATTCAGTGGGGTATCACCTATGCTCTGCATGAGAGATATGAAGCTGGCGATGATGGGTATCGGCTGCATAGTCCGGTCTACGGGTTATGAGGAACATGGGAGGGAGCTATGTTATTGGATCTGTTAACGGGAGATCAGTCGGTTCGTCGCAGTGGAACAGCGCTCATTCCCTACGCAACATTCGTGCAGCAATTTAAGGCCGCTCCGCCGGGGAAACTCTACTGCCTCCACGGCACTGACACCAAGGTCTTTCGTCTGCCGCTTTATGCCGCATCGCACGCATTGCTGAAAGGAATCCCCGTAACACTCGTGGACGGAACAAACCGGTTTGACGCCTATTGCATTGCAGAGTTCGCCCGCAAAGTGACAAGCCAGGGGCTTGTAAGACAACGAGTACAGCCCGAACAGTTGCTGGAAAGAATTTTTATCTCTCGAGCGTTCACCTGCTTCCAGATGGAAGCAACAATAACAGAACGACTTCCTAAGTTTGTAAAGCTGGCGCACTCACCGATCGTCATCATCTTCGGGCTCCTCGATACGTTCTATGATGAGCAGGCACCGTTGTACGAGGTGAGGGCGAGCCTGCAACGCGTCATCGTTGCGCTCCGCGGGTTGAAGCGGGAGAACGTTTCCATTTTGCTCGCATCTCTCGATGTACAGCTTGCCTCGATGGAGCGCACCAGACTCTTCCCAACACTTAAAGCAGCGATGGATCGGGTGTTTTATGTAACAGAGAATGAAAAAGGCCAGCGGATCATGTATGAGTCACAACAAGACTTCGGCAGAATGGTAGGAGGAAGCAGAACTCTCAATCGAAAATCCAAACATCTGTAATCGCAACATTTCATCAGAGGTGATACCATGGGAAGAACGGTGCCGACATTCACGATGGTCGTGCAGCAGGAAATGGAAAGCTGGTCAAAGTTCCGGCGTGGCCTTCGCAGGGAAGACCAGGATGCTTTTGATGATCTCTTCCGTGCAGCAAGGCTGCAACTTGCTAGCAGTGCCTATGCCGCGCGGCCGATTCCATTCGAGAGTATCATCATGTCCATGCTGATCGCGCAGCAGAGAGTAATTCAGGAATTGCAGCGGCGTTTGACAGTTGAGAGGCCGACTTGAGATCTACCCGAATTCCATCGAATTGGATGAGAGAGCTGCATAACTATAGTGGTTAACCACAAAGACACTGGACATACTAGTTCACAAAATGAATGTGGCTACTTTGTGACTTTTTGCCTTCGTGGAAATTCTGATGAGCATAATACATTTCACAGGCTGGCTCTTCGATCTCTACCCCTCCGCTCACGGCCTCACCGTCTGGCTCGTGGATGGAGAGGGACGGAAGCGGCGTGTCTCCGTGCCATACGTACCGTCCTTCTATATGCACGTTGCAGATAAAGAGGCACGGCGAGTAGCATCGATAATATCGTCGTTCCCGTTCCGCGTAACACTCAATCGGACAACACAGAAAGAGATCTACTCGAACGAGGAATGGAATGTTCTTCGCGTCAATGTGTATGATACGCTGCAGTTTAAAAAGGTTGTCCAGCGACTGGAGAGGCATTTTCCTCATTACGTGTTTTTCAATTCAGATGTTCCTGTACAGCAGCTCTATCTCTATAATACCGGACTGTTCCCGCTGGCGTTCGGTAAATATCATCTCAGTGAAGACAACGAGTTGCTGAGCTGGGAGCTCGAGGACACGTACGATGCTATGAAGTACACCACCCCTGAGTTGTCTACCATGACCATTCAGAACCGTCCAGACGTTGTCTCTCCAAAGTTTCGAAAGACATATCAGATTGAGATCGGATACGATGGTACTACCTACAGCATAGAAAATGAGGAGCCTGCCGAAGTGTTGCACGCCCTCAACCACCATCTGCAGCGCTGCGACCCTGACATCATCTTTACCGAGTACGGCGACGCAGTGCTGATGCCGATGCTGACACGTCTTGCGTTGCAGGAAGACGTGACGCTTCTTCTCAACCGAGACACAAGTGTTGGCTATTTCACAACCAACGAGACGAGCTACTTTGCCTACGGCAAGATCGTGCATAAAGACGGTGCGTTCGAGCTAGCAGGGCGCTGGCATCTGGATATAGAAAACTCATTTATGATGGGGGAGGCGGGCCTTGATGGTGTTGTTGAAATCGCCAGGCTGGCGCAATTGCCGTTGCAACATCAGTCGCGCTCGACGATCGGCACTGCACTTTCTTCAATGCAACTCTCGTGGGCAATCAGGAACAACTACCTCATTCCGGCGAAGAAGCGGGAGCCTGAGGACTTCAAGTCGGCAGCCACGCTGCTGCTGGCGGACCGCGGCGGACTCATCTTCCAACCCAAAATGGGGTACCACGAACAGGTGGCCGAGCTGGATTTCGTCTCCATGTACCCGTCCATCATGGTCGAGCACAATGTCTCACCGGAGACTGTGAACTGCCGCTGCTGCACAAAGGAAGTTGCAAGAGAGATCGTCCCGGAGCTGCAATACACGATTTGTGGAAAACGTGAAGGCATTGTGCCGTCCACTCTGCGTACAGTCGTGCAAAAACGGGCGCTCTACAAGAAAGAGAAAAAACGCTTGAAAAAACTCGGCGACCTGCAGTGGGTGCTCTTCGACCACCGGCAGAACGCACTCAAGTGGATGCTCGTGACCTGCTTTGGGTACCTTGGCTACAAGAACGCGCGGTTTGGCAGGATCGAAGCACACGAATCGGTAAATGCTTATTCACGAGACGCCATCCTGCAGGCAAAGGAGATCGCCGAAGAGCATGGCTATCAGTTCATTCATGCGATCGTGGATTGCATGTGGCTTAAAAAGGAAGGTGCAACGGAGGCCGATTACGAGCGTTTGGCAAGAGAGGTAAGCGAGGCTACCGACATCGAGATCTCACTTGAAGGCATTTACAATTGGATTCTCTTCCCTGCATCTAAAATGGATCCGCACATACCGACGGCAAACCGGTACGTTGGCTGGTACACGAATGACGAGATCAAAATCCGTGGGATTGAGGTACGGCGGCGCGACACCCCGAAGTTTATCAAACGGATGCAGGGAGAGATGTTGCAGATCTTGGGCGAGGCGAAGAATGTCGCAGAAGTTGAGGCCCTTGTCCCTGCGGCACTTGCGAAGGCGAAGGAGTATGTCGCTCTCCTCCGCTCGGGCAAGGCTGATCCTCTTGAGCTTGTTGTCCGGCGGCATATTTCACAGGAGGCGGACCAATACGCCAACAGAAGTGCCAGTGCCGAAGTTACCAAGGCTCTTGAAGAGGCAGGTATCCATCTAGCAGCAGGAGAGATGATCGAGTACATTATCCTCGATTCAACCGGCAAGAAAAAGCCACAGAAAGCCAAGCCTCTTGCGCTCTATTCCTTGGAAGATGGTTACGATATCGAAAAGTACACTGAGATGACGCTGAAGGCGGTGGAGACGTTGTTGTTGCCGTTTGGCTATAATGTGGAGAAATTGGAGCAGGTCTTTGGAATAATCAGGACAAAGAAGACAAGGAAAACCACAAATCTTCCAAGAAAACAGCACGCGCTGTTCGGGGTGTAGGTAGCACCCTGCCAATTGAGCATTTTGAGAAATGATAACGATTACGTGCAAAACATCTATTGACTTTGAAACCCTGAGTCGCTAGTTTGGTCGTTGCTAATCATCTCCTCTCTATATCAGCACAAACCGCACAGACGAGTCAGACGTAGATCATGATGTCAGCAATCTGATCATTACAATACAAACTCTATGCCTGATAGTACCTTCATCGATTGTTCATAGGGTAAGCATTCAATCACAAAATCACAGGAGGTCCATTTATGCCAATTTTTGGTGTTATGCAGGAAGATACGTCGGCGAAATAAGTGCTGAGGAAAAGGACAAATCACACTCATTCATAAATCATCCAAAACGAAAGGAACCATATAATGCAAATTTGGATGTTGTCAAGAATTGTAGCGACTACTATTAGTTTGGCCTTGATCGTAGGCCTTGCTTTTCCACAGGAGAAGAAAGGTGAACCCGCCGAAGCTGGGCCTGAGATGGATGATATGATGAAAATGTGGAAAGAACTAGGAACCCCAGGTGAGGCTCACCATCTTCTCAATGACCTCGTTGGATCATGGGAGACGACGTCGAAAGTATGGATGGGTCAGGGTCAGGATGCACCCCCGATGGAAACAAAAGGAACCGCCGAGATGAAATGGATTATGGGTGGTCGGTTCCTTCTCCAGGAAGCGAAAGGCCAAATGATGGGGGAGCCGTTCACAGGCATGGGTATTACAGGCTACGATAACTACAAAAAGCAGTATGTCACCTTCTGGATAGATGACATGGGGACAGCAATGTACACTGGCGATGGGAAGGCTGATCAGTCAGGCAGGATGTTGACGATCTACGGCAAGATGGACGAACCCATGACAGGTGAGCACGACAAGACAGTGAAGTATGTAACTCGGATAATTAACAAAGATAAGCACATCTTCGAAATCCACGACCTTGCAATAGGGGAACCAAATACCAAGATAGTTGAGATCACTTACACGCGCAACAAGAAGTAGATGTCAGCTAGGCGCGCCTAGGTTGTCCAAACAAGTGGTTGCTTTCTCGCTCGATCATCTCCGTCAGTTCCACCATCAACTGCATGTTGGGGGCACTATTTACATGTTGATAGGCGGTAGTCAGGTTTCGTAGCACACGGGCGATGATCGTGGGTGCCTGACACTCAAGTCTTATGATATCTTCAAGAGAGATAGTGGCATCAATACCTGTCAGGTCTTGTTCCTTGATGGAGCGCCCGCCATTAAAGCAATCTACTATGTACCTATGCTTCTTCATTGATGCGATTGCCAGGAAATGTCCCGGCAAATTGCACCCTTCTATTTCAAGGCCCAGTCGGTGGCCGACAAGGATGTAGATACAAACAAGGCTAATTGGTATACCGCGATGTTTTTCAATCACATATACCAGGTTACTGTTCTGTGGGTCATAATAATCCTGATGAGAAGCACCTTTGAGACGTCGCTCCCTAAAGAGGAGGTGAGCCAGTGTCTTTGCATCTCCTTGCTGATGCATTAATCTGTAATCTTGAGCAAGACGGTCAAGTAGCATTGTTAACTTCACTGGATAGCTGCGACCGTTCTGGAACTCGGCTAGCAAGCTCAAGGCCGTCTCAAGCATATCCTTGCCTTCCTTCAATCCGAACCACGTTGGCCAAGCCTCTTGCAACCACTGTCTGTTGTGGGTTGCGAGCAAGTCTTCTATGACAAGCATCTGATCTTGGTTCGGAGTGATCTGCAAGTGTGCCAGTTCCGGTTCAAGCGAAGGGCCGAACGACGCCAACTCCTTCAGCACGGCATCCCGCACAATGGGCGAGTCATCGTCAAGTAGTCTGATGAGATAAGGTAGCTGCTTTGGATCAGGCATGTTTGCTAAACGGCTCCGGTGAGTCTTACAACCTAATATAGGAATTTCTAAGCAAATGTACATGCTAGCTCCAAGCCCAAGACTTCGCCCGGCTTGATAATCTGAACGTTTTTGACATGTCGATGAGATAGGTTCTAACCAGAGTTCATTATTTATACATGGCTTTCCAGAACAAGGTGCTGATGTCCACCTTCCTTGCCGCATGTTATTGCTGTGCTGTTTGTCACCCGGCGTTTGCAGGCGACACAACTCAATTGTCATTGTCTCTTTCCAGACTCGTAGTAAATGATGTGACAACATTTCTCGAGGATGGCGGGTCTTTTTGTGTCGCACCCCTCCGATTTTCCGGCAGGCAATGGCTGTATACAGCTGGTATTGTGGGTGGAACAGTCCTACTCATGACAGGAGATGAAGATTTACAGGAAAGGC
>JAPUKJ010000006.1 GCA_027295705.1 Ignavibacteria bacterium
TGCGCCATTGCAAGCATTTACCAAGCACGTTGGGTTGCCCGGGCAACCCAACGTGCTTGGTAAATGCTTGCAATGGCGCAAAAACCGCAAAGAAACGGACATCCGGCGCTGGAGTAGTATGCAGCAGTTCTCGTGCCCAGATACGTTCTGCCAATATGCCGTTCGCCAGGAACCTTGTGATACGGTAAGGGGGGCCAGAGATTTGGATCTGTGGGTTCCCGTTGTTCATTGTTAATGATCTGTCCGTCGTCCAAGAATGACAGTCCTCGAACTTTCTCGAATGGGGTCGTAGAATTTCGTTCCAGAATGTCAATAAGCTCGACAAATGCCTTCTCCCCTGGTCCCCGAACCACATAATCCACATAGCCAGATTTGAGGACTGTCGATGCATGAAGAGTTGCGAAGTATCCCCCCCAAATAATTGTCAACTCCGGGAAACGAGACTTGAGATATTTTGAAATTGGGATTGCCCGCAACAACTGAGGCCCTGGCATAACAGTGATACCGAGGTACTTCAACTGACCTGACAAGGCTAGAGTTTCAATATACTTGAGTGCTTGTTTGTTTATGTTCTCATCGACAATTTCGTACGGATACTTTTTTTCCAGCACCGCACCGATGTGCATGATGGATAGAGGAAAGCGGTGTTTCCACCGCGCACTGGTTGGGTTCAAGAGGACTATCATTTCGATTTTACCATGCAGTTGTAGATGCCTTTCGGGCTAAGTCCTGACGAGTGTGATTTTTGTGATTTCAGCAGGACAGTTTATCCTGATCGGGAGACCAACGGTTCCGATTCCTCTTGAAACATACATATGAGTATTACCCAGGCTGTACTTTCCCCATATATACGTTGAAGCTATTGATGCAGGTGCAATGATTGTGTCCCCGATTCGCCCGAGCACAATTTGTCCTCCGTGAGTATGGCCGCTCAATACTAAGTCGATATTTCTATCGGCTGCTTGACGCAGATAGTACGGTCGATGACACAGCAGGATCTTCGGAATCCTAAGAGGTGCGTGCCCAATTGCTATGTCAAACTTAACCATTGCCGTATTCGCTCTTCCCACATCGTCGACGCCAATGAGATAGAATTGATCACCGTTCTTCTCGATAATCGTCTTGTCATTTCGCAGTAGCGTCACGCCACAGTCGTTTACTTCCTTAGCAACGAGATCTGGATTGCGGTTGTAGAAATCATGATTTCCCATGACACCGTAGACCCCCAGGGGAGCGCGAAGTTTGCTGAACGATTCGGCAAATGGATAGACTTCCTCCACCGCGCTATTCACAAAGTCGCCAGGAACAACGATCATGTCGGTCTGCAATGAATTGACTAGCCGGACGTATTCATCCATTTCCGTCTTGCCCATGAAGATGCTGGAGTGGATGTCGCTGATGAGCCCGATCGTAAAGCCTGAGAGCCCAGGAGGAAGATGTGGAATTGCAAATGTTGCCTCCGTGATGTCATAGGAAGATTTTCCAAACAGCAACCCATATGCATTACCACCGAAGGACACCGCTGTGAGGCCGTACATACTGCGGCGCAAGAATAACCGCCGTGAGGAATCGAACTTTTGAAAGGCCGGTCTAGCTTGAATTTGTTCTATCTTCCGTTTTGGCGCTGTGAATCGTTTGGAGATCCAAACCGTTAGTTTGAAAGGGAGCTTAATCAGCGACGAAAAAAGGACGAATAGCGCGACGAAAAATGTTCCTCCGTGCCATATCGCAAATGGATAAACCCCGGTGTACATGAACCATTCAGGAAGCTCGGCTGTTCTTGGACGCTCAAGGAACAAGTACAGCGCGGCGGCATTAAATACCACGAACAACACCCTTGTAATGTATATAGCCCATTTTGCATCTGGATATGTTGTCTTTAGCCATTTCGCTGCCCTCCTATATATCATGTACTGCATGCTGAAAAGGACGATAGGTAGTATGACACGAAACACAATAAATCCTAATTGTGGGCTGAAATTCATTAACGCCTATTGATCCTGTTTCATATAACGTACAACCTTAATCAGAGACCAAACGTTCATTCCTCCGGGGCCGCAGCACGCGATTGCCCAAGGGCATATGACCATAAAGTTCCCCGAATCGGCTCGCGGTCCAATCGGCGTTGTGCTTTGTGGCCCATGAATATGAGTTTGAACGTAACGTTCTAAGTTGCTCGGGATTCTCAAGCAGCGCGAGGACTTTCTCCGCTAGCCCAACATGATCTCCAACCTCTACTAAGATGGTACACGACTCCCCAAGGTCTGATATCAATCCGACTCGTGTTCCGCAAATCAGCACGCGTGCAGCGGCTGCCTCTGCAATGACAACACCCTGGCCTTCATAGGATGACGTGTGAAGGATAGCGTGAGCCCACAAATAGTGAGTTGGTAAATCCTCGTGAGGAACGTAACCTAGAAATTCGATCCTATCGGTAATTTGCATTTCCTGTGAGAGCAGTTCGATGGCTCCATCCATCTGATCTTCGCCGATTATTCTCAATGTGCATTCGACCTGTCTGGCAATGAGCTGAAATGTCTTCAGGAGCATAATCTGGTCTTTCACCATGTTGAGATTAGCCACATGGAGAAAGTGAAAGGGAGGAACGGGCATGGAGCGTTTCTTTTCTACGTCGAACGACTTATTCACACCAAATGGGACAATCACCACTCTGTGTGAAGACCCGTTAACCCAATATCGTCTCAATTGATCAAGCTGAAAATTGGTCAAGCAGGTCAGGATGTCGGCATTTCGACATGTCCAAAGTGTCAAGCCTTTCAGTGGCTGCTTGCGCATGTTACCGTATGCTATCTGTGGCAAACGAGCGGCTTCTCCCCCTTGAAGACTTACAATGGTTGGAAGACCAAAGAGTTTCCCTGCAAGAACGGCAGCCAGGCCGCCTGGTAAAGCCCAAAAGCCGTGTGCGATGTCGTATGGGTGCTTGAGATGGTCTTTTCGAAAGGCCCGTAAGAAATGCACAATTCTCTTGGGAAGTTGTTCATTGTACAAGGCGGCAACGAAGCGGACTGTTGCGCGGCCGCACTTAAATGACTTTGTGTATCGGTTGCGCAGGATGGTCGAGTAGACTGTGATATCGAAATCTTCAGATAGCTTGCTTATCAGCATGCGAAGCGCGGGGACATCCAGATCCGATGCCTCATGTTGAATGCCAGCTGAGAGAAAAATAGCAACTCGCATCAATGAACGACTCCCTGTTCGGGAACCTTCTTTAGCAGCACTTGAATCTCATCAAAGATTGCAGTAGGACTATATCTCGTAAGGCAATGCACGTCGCCGTACCGACATCTAGCGTCCATGCAAGCACCGCAGGTGAGATCACCTGAATGAAAGCATCTGGTGTGGAAGCCTTCTGGTGATGACCAGACATGATTGCTTGATCCTAACAGCGCGATTGTTGGAATGCCGGAAACCCAAGCCATATGCATGAGTCCGGAATCTTCACTTAGAACTAGTGATGCGAATTGTAGGATCGTGAATGCTTCACCCAATGAGGTTTCATTTACCAAATTAATGACACACTTTCCAAGGCACTTCTCAAGGTATGCGGATTTCTCCCAGATTCTTGACGTGCCTAGTATAAGGAATTGTACCGGCTCGAGTGACATCAACATTCTGGCAACCTCAACGTAATTATCAATCGGCCATTGGCGAGTCTTCCACAGCCCGGCCGGATTAAGGACGACCAATCTTTTGGTGTCATCCCATCCTCTGTCTGCAAGGATGTTCGTTGCAGAATTTTCAACTTCCACCTTTATCGTGATCTTGTGTGTCGGTGACAAGCCTGCAAATCCAGTATTGTGAAAAGCTTCTATTACTCGCCTCCCCGCCGGTTTGAGTGCAAACCGGTCAAATTCTCCCCAAGATGCTGGTGACGCGATTCGGCGGATTAATCTGGTTAGCCAATTCCTTTGTAAATCAATGATGACATCGTAAGAAATCTGTCTTATTTTGGCTCCCCATCGCATTGCATGAACGGCGTGAATGTCAGCGCTAGTGTAATTTGGAAAGGAGTACACATTGTCAATGCCCTGGACTGCGTGGATTAGTGAAAACGCGTCTTTCGAAGTCATGAAGTCAATACGAGTGTCAGGATACTGAGCACGGAAGGCAGCAACAGCAGGTAGTGTGAGAGCAACGTCGCCGATTGCATGCATCCTGATTAGCAGGACTTTCCTTGGCACGTAGGTCGATTGCCAAGGAAGGAATGACTGGACTTCATCCTTTTGAATATTTCTATTTAGCACACCTCGTTGGCCTTGGATTTTTCCTGATTTATTTTCACCTGCAGTTTTGCTGCATGTGTTTCGGTGTCCAAAGCCCTACGAAGAACCTTTGAATAACACTGCAATTCCAACTTTTCTCGAACGAAGGCTTTGATTTCACGCATAGCAACGAGAGACTCCTCGAGATAAGCATTCGCGTACGCGTGGTTACGCTGACTCTTTGCTGAGAACTCAGGTATCTGCCTGCTGAGTCGAAGGACAACGGGAAGACATAGAGCCATCAGCCCGAGAACAAAGATCGTCGCAATTACATTCAACATTGACATCAGGATGATACAACCCGACGCAAACAACACATTTTGATACATAGGGGCAACGAGATTTGAGAATATCGGCTGAAGCTTGCCAATATCCTCAGTTGCCCTCGAGGATAGCTCTCCGACTTGCACGTCGCGATGAAAGCACATTGGGCGGTAAAGCAGAGATTGGTAAAATGCCAATCTGATCGAGTTTCGAAGACGGAACCCAAGTCTATGCAGGTGGACTTGTTGATAGTAGCCAATAATGGTCGAAAGAGAAAACGCAACCACGAGGGCAAAAGAGAGAATAGGAATGCTCACAGGAGCAGGTGCGCTGCCACTCAATTGATCGACCATCAACTTCAAAAGCCAGGGATAAAGCAGTGAAGTTAATGAAACGAAGGTGAGCCCCAACAGAGCAGCGGTAAGGCTCCGTTTCCACTCTTTCGCATAAGCCCAAAGGAATTGAAGTCG
>JAPUKJ010000060.1 GCA_027295705.1 Ignavibacteria bacterium
GCGTGCTGCACCGCCCGTGTTGCGCGCCCCGCAAGCGGGTCGCGCGCCTTGTCAGGTCGTCGCTTTCGTCGCTTCGTGACAAGAACCTATGCATAATCCGGGCTCTAAAATTGTCTGAAGTAACGCTTCGGGTCACTTGCGGGATGATGTTCATGCCAGTAGGTGTCAGCGGACCGATCCCACTGGCGTCCTAAAGGGTCGTATCCGACCAGGGTCAACCCCAATTTGATGGGCGTCATCACCAGGTAAAAAGCTGCTGCAAAGAGGAGATGAGAGACGGTCCAGGAGAGGGGGAAGAAGGCGTACATCCAGATCAAGTAGATGGGCCGCTTGAGGGCAGGTGCGGCGTAGAAGATTCCAACCAGCAGGAATGCAAGGGTCCAAAGGACAGCGGACCACCTGAGCAAGTCGAACCGAAGCCAGATCAGTACCCCTACGATTCCCAGGAACAGAAAAGCACTGAGACCAAACCACTTGAGCTCTCCCTGGCTCGGGTTATGGTTAATGTCGACCAGTCCCATACAGGTTCCTTTCTGTTCTCAGTTAATCCGGTTGAAATTGGCCGAGGTATTCATGGATGTCGTACTGCTTCGCCCCTGGTTGTTCTTCTTTACGGAGGACATAGCGCTCCATCACCAGTATATCCATGTTGGTTGCCATGAAGCAGCGGTGAGCATTCTCGGGAGTACTCACAATCGGCTCCCCTCGAACGTTGAAGCTGGTGTTGATCACTAAGGGGCAACCTGTCCTCTTCTCGAAAGCCTTTAAGAGTTTGTGGTATCTCGGGTTGCGAGCAGAGTCAACGGTTTGAACCCTGGCGGAGTAGTCCACATGGGTGATGGCGGGCACCTCGGAGCGTCGGACCTTCAACGTCTGGATGCCCTTGACCTCGCTGGACCTCCCATCCACCGCGATTCGTTTTGATGAGTGGACCGGACTGACCAGAAGCATGTAGGGGCTATTGTGCGAATCCATCTCGAAGAATTCCTTGCAACGCTCCTCCAGGACCGATGGAGCAAAAGGACGAAAGGACTCTCGAAACTTGATTTTCACATTCATCAGTGACTGCATTTCCTCACTTCTGGCGTCACCGAGAATGCTGCGACCTCCCAGTGCGCGAGGGCCAAACTCCATTCGGCCCTGAAACCAACCCACCACTTTTCCCTGGGCAATTTCCTCCGCAACGTACTCACAGAGGGTCTCATCAGTTTCAAAATACTGATATTTAGCCTCCACCTGATCCAAAAACTGCCGGACATCCTCTTCACTGAAGCGGGGCCCCAACAGTGAGCCGGACTGACTGTCCCCCGGGCGAGGTATCCGGGGCTTATTCAGGAGCTGGTGCCAGATCAGAAGAGCTACTCCCAGTGCACCGCCTGCATCCCCAGCTGCGGGTTGAATCCAGACGTTCTCAAAGGGACCCTCCCGCAGGATGCGGCCATTGCCCACACAGTTGAGGGCGACTCCGCCGGCCAGACACAAATTCTTCATCCCCGTCAGGGAATGGACGTGGCGCGCACAGCGCAGCATGATTTCCTCGGTGACTTGCTGTATGGAAGCGGCGATATCCATAGTGTGTTCTGTAAGAGGGGACTCAGACTCACGGGGAGGGGCTCCAAAAAGTCGGTGGAACTTTCTGGAGGTCATCGTCAAGCCCTGGCAATAGTTAAAGTAGGACATATCCATGCGGAAGGAACCGTCCTCTTTCAAGTCGATCAGTTTCTCTAGAATCAGATTTCTATACTTGGGTTCACCATAAGGAGCGAGTCCCATCAATTTGTACTCTCCCGAATTGACCCGGAACCCTGTGTAGTAGGTAAACGCAGAATAGAGCAGTCCCAGCGAATGGGGAAAACGCATTTCGTGGCTCAGCTGAATCCTATTCCCCTTGCCTACGCCAAAGGACGCCGTTGCCCATTCTCCTACCCCGTCCAGGGTCAGTATCGCCGCTTGCTCGAACGGTGAGGGAAAAAAGGCGCTGGCCGCATGAGACTCGTGGTGTTCAGGAAAAATATAGCGTTTGCGAAAGCCTCCCTTCAATCCTTTGTCCAACTCTCTTTTCAGGTGGAGTTTCTCCTTCAACCACAGCGGCATTGCAATAAGGAACGATCTAAAGCCTATGGGGGCGTAAGTCAGGTAGGTTTCCAGCAATCGTTCGAATTTGAGAAGGGGCTTATCATAGAAACCGACGAAGTCGAGTTGATCCGGAGTTATTTCAGCTTCCTTCAAACAATATTCGATGGCCTGAACCGGAAAGCTGTGATCGTGCTTTTTGCGGCTGAACCTTTCTTCCTGGGCTGCTGCCAAGATCTCACCGTCCATGACAAGAGCGGCCGCCGAATCGTGGTAAAAAGCGGATATGCCTAGAATGCTTGTCATTTCAGTGAACCCCTAAAAAAGCGGGACTGTGTCCTTTCACTTCCGCAACGGACGAGGGCAGAAGACTAAGGCTCTGTATAGATCTGCTAAGTGCTTCGGCAACTACCTTATGCCCGAAAGGGGTTAGATGTAGGTTTCTCCGATAATAGAGCAATTTATGGCTATCGGCGGAAGACGCGACAGACTGAAGATGCGGCGTTAGATCAATGAAGACGAAGCCCAGTTCCTGCCCTTTCAATTGAAAAAACTTGCGCTGCTCATGACTAAACCATGGCATGACAGAATGTAGGTCAGGATCACTAAAGACAACCTTTTCGGCGTAGGCGCTATGGGCTGATGGAGTGTACGTTATGATTGGAACAAATTTATGCCGTTGTGAAAGATCAACAAACGTCTCTAGAGCCTCTGTAAAGGCTTCCAAGTCTATTTCATTGGCAAACAAACGCTTAGCGTGACGCACCTCATCCCTGTCGGTATTCTCCTTATTGAAAGGAATCGGGCCACTCGCAAAATCAAGCCAATATTCAAAATCGACATCGGGACCTCGAATAGACCGAGCTATAGATTTGTAGACAAATCCAGAGATGGAACGTATCAGATTCAAAGAATAACTATATTCTCTTAAGGTTGGCTGAACAGATTTTGAAATGTCAGGTGGACTAGCCTCGTCTCTAGTCCTATCGCGGTAAGAGTGATAGTTTACGGCATCTCGCAAATCATTCCCTTCATAAACGTTCAGGATTACAATCTGTGGGTTTTTTTGAATGCCAAATCCTTCAAGTATCTGTATGTATTCATACAAGCCTACTCCTCCCCTGCCGAGATTGTAGGTTGAAATACCCATGGTGCCGGAAAGTTTTGCCGTCCATGTATCCGTAGGATGAACAGAATTACACCAAGTAAACGAGTCTCCAATTGTGATTAAATCTATTATGGGACTTCGGTTATACGTTCCTGGCTGATTACAGAACCCGATTTCATCGACTTTGGCGGTGTAAACATCTCCGGGCTCATCGGTGTTATGCCACCGAAGTGTGGTGAAAGGCTTCATGAGCCTCAGTGGTGGTCCGGCGTCATCGCGGTCGAATGTTACAGTCTCGTCAATGGTCAAAAACCTTCCCTGTGCAGCCTGGCTCCGGACCTTGGGGTGAAAACTAACGAGTAAACTCGGGGGTATTATGCTCGGAAAGATTCTTAGTCCAAATTCCATTAAAGCAAATGTAACAAGGGCTATAATGATGGTATGAAACAAGGCGAAAAAAATAGTCTTCATATTGCACCCCCAGGGTCGCTTGAGCTAGTAAATAAGAAGTTACTTTCTGGAACGCCCAGCTGCCCACTGCGACCATCTGTTGTGCGGAACCCCTTTGTGCGGGGGCAAGCGCGACCGTTGCGGCAACCAGGAGCGAGCGAAGTGCCTATCGCAATGGTTTTTATTAGAAAGGTTTTGTCACGATCTTTGGAACCATTCGCCTGCGGATTACCCGTTGCGACGCATAAGCACGCGGCAGGTGGGACGGGTGGTGTCCATCATCACGGGTGAATCGGTCAACCCGCAAACCGTATCGAAGTTGACCCGGCTCACGGAAGGACTAGTACCCTCAGTCCAGTCGGAGCAGCCGGTACTCCTATAGAAAACTCGCTCTTCGTGATGATCACGAAATACATACTATTGCCTTCCGTCTCTGAAGGGTGGACATTTCCGCCTAGAGACAGGCTCCCTTCTGGGAAGGTTGCCCGAAAAAGGCTAAAGAAGGTATCAGTTGTGGAAAGATCTTCTCCTGTATCTGTGAAGGCTGCTAACCAATCTGGCTTTATCTGATGACGATCATCGTGGGCGACATAGACAACCACGCTTTCGCTCACATCGAAAGTCAAGAATTGACTACCCTGACTCAATTTGTCATCGTTCGCGGTCCTAATATATGCCTCGCCTTCCAATGAGAGTGGTACATTGAAATAAACGAAACCCCGATCAACATACACTAACTCTCCAGTCTGTAGAGTATTCTCAACTATTTCATAGCTTGTCCCACTGGCAGCACTCACGTTACTGACAAGTGGGCTAGCTGGGGAGCCTCCCGCAGTAACATTGATGGTCACCGGAGACGACGTTGCTTGGTTTCCTGAACTGTCCGTGGCTACCGCGGTCAAACTATGAGTACCGGTAGGTACGGTAAGTGTGTCCCAGAAAACTGTGTGCGGGGTACTGCCGTCGGTGGCAAAAACAGTGTCGTCCACCCGAAACTGAACCTCAGATACACCCACGTTGTCGGAAGCAGAAGCCCTGACCGCAATCACCCCGTTGACAGTTGCCCCCTCAGAAGGGGAAGTGATCGATATCGTAGGGGGAATGGTGTCTTCAAAAGGTGGAGGGGGGTCGGAGCCCACAAAACCCTCGACTATCCCTATGTCTGTTCCATCTGAAGCTGCGTTCTTCCCAGGGCTGCCAGCTTTAAGCGTTAGCCAGGAACGAGCTTCTGCAACTGTTTGAGGGATCTTGAAACCCCACTCGTTGGCTTGATTTCCTGATGATGGAAGAGGCTCCACATATCTTGGAGGGTCGACGAACTCCACTGGTGGGTTTACGAGAGAGTTAGAATCCTCACCTGTTACAGAATACCATACGTCAATGATTTCATCTTCACTATCTATCTTGAAGTCCCTCTCAGTATTATTATCGTAATGGAAAAACAGATTATAGTCCGATGTAAGGATAGAAGTCTGGCTTGTCCTTATATTTGCCCAGGGCTTCGACGTGCTGATAATTATATTGTCCTTGACGACGAGTTTATCGCGGACCTTCGAGATCTGTAATCCAGAGTAATCAGTGCATGGGACATTATCAGGGATCCAGAATGTGTTGTGGATAATATAAACCTCGTCAGCGCCGGACCAGGCAGCACCGGCTTTGACCGTGTCCTGGGAGTCTACTAATATGTTATTCTCCAGCCGAAATACAGAACCGGCTTCAAGACTCTTAATGGAGAACTGGTGGTTGGGCGTCGTCCACATAACGCTATTGCGGATGATCAGCGACCTGCCGGAAAAACTTACACCGTTAAAGTTGTTACGAAACAGACTGTTCTCTACGATCGCACTACCTCCGTCCCAGACGCTCATTGCACCGTTAAAACCATACACGATGACATTTGAAATGGTTATATTCTTGTTTGACTTGATAGCCAAACCAGTCCCACCAATGCCATTGGGGACGCTAAATTCTTTACAATCTGATGCGACTGCATTCGTAACTTTGTAACCCGTGTGAACATCATTTGGACCGATGATCAACGTGTTCTCAACCTTAACATTCGAGGTTTTAAAGATAATTCCTCGTCCTCTGTCGGGAAAATCGGGATCTAATCTTGCATCTACGATAAGTCCATCGAGAATGACGTATTGAACATTTTCAACGTCGGTTCCGCCTCGGACTATGACACTTCCCGGTGTTTCAGGCTTGTATCTAATCCAGTTTTCTGAAGTACCTGATGCTGAGAGAAAGTCAGGAAAATTATAGGTACCGGGAGGTATGAGAGTAACGGTCTCTGCCCTGGCATCCCCTGACATGGCGCCCAAAAGGGTTAGGATAACGCTTCCTACAATCAACAGACGTGTGGCCCCCAACCTATATCTGAAGACATCGGCCACCACTAAATTTTCTTTTGCCATATTGTCCCTCGCTGTCCCTCAGCGGATCCCTTTTTCAGTATAGGATACAGCAGACGCCAATCGAATACTGTGACTGGAATCACTGGGGTTCAAGAATGTTGAGGTTTTCTGTCTTTCGAGAGTGTTCCCTGCCAATTAATAGCAGTCTTACCCGATCATTCACAGAATCAGTAAACGTCGTCGGATAACTCATTATCAGCCCTCTGATGTCATCGGACAACTTGTCGATTCCGGGACTTGCAATAATCCAAGTTCTCTTGTGTTTCTCTAGCACCTCTTTCAGGTACTGGGCAGTATCAATTAACGGAACTCCTAAATACGGATCTCGTATGTGCTGTCCGAAGGGTACGTACTTTCCACCGATTTCTCTTTGCTTGAGGTGGAAGTCGACTCTCAATGGTTCAATATAGTACGCAACACCGATATTGCACACGATTATCGCATCATCGTCCTTGTAGTTGTTCCGGAGAAATCTGACAGTGTCTTCGCCCATCAGCGAACCCGTGCCTGCCGTGTTTCCAATACCTCTTATGTCAGTCTTGAATCCCTGCGATCGTCGGATCTGGTAAAGGCCGGTCTCGAAAGCGAAAATACCTAGTGCGGCTAGAAGGACGAGACGATGAATCCATCTTAGGCTGTGTCGACTAGCGAGACAGAGCGAAATTGCGGCCAGGAAGATCCCGAGCAAGCAAACAGCGACTTGGTCTCCCGAGAGAATGGATATCTCATTGGTGAAAATGGCGTCGTATCCCAGTGCACCAATAGAGATCACCAGGCCACAACAGGTACCGAGAAGACCGATAGCCTTCCGGTATACGCGAGCCTTTTGT
>JAPUKJ010000061.1 GCA_027295705.1 Ignavibacteria bacterium
AGCGAATTTACCTGCTTCAGTTTCTATGCAACGAAAACAATAACTACCGGGGAAGGTGGGATGATCTGCACGAATGATGATGCCTACGCGGAACGCTGCCGCACCATGGCGCTGCATGGCATCAGCAAGGACGCTTGGAACCGTTACGCTAAGGAAGGGTCCTGGTACTATGAGATCGTTGCTCCGGGATACAAGTATAACATGACTGACATCGCGGCAGCAATGGGGCTTGCCCAACTTCAAAAAGCAACTGCCATGACGGAGAGACGTCGCGAAATTGCTCATCGATACAATGAAGCGTTCGGCGCGGTTCCTCAGTTGCAGATCCCACACAACCAACCTAATTGTCAACATTCGTGGCATCTCTATATGCTGCGTCTCAACTTGCACCAGTTGCTCATCAACCGGTCGCGGTTCATTGAGGAGTTGAGGAGTCGAAACATTAGCTCAAGTGTTCATTTCATCCCGCTCCATCTTCATCCCTACTATCGTGAGACCTACGGCTACGAGCCACAGGCCTTTCCCGTTGCCTATCATGAATATCAGCGGGAAGTTTCTCTTCCCATCTATTCTAAAATGAACGATGATGATGTGGGTGATGTGATTGGTGCCGTGTTGGATATCGTAACAAGAAATTGTCGGCCTGTCCCAAGTAGTCTAATCAATGAGCTGAGCAATGCGTAGGTTGTTCGATTTCACTGTCGCTTTCATTGGTCTGTTGGTCTTGTCACCCCTGTTGTTAATAATTGGTATTGCTATCAAGTTACACGACATGGGTCCGATTTTCTACCACACGCAACGCGTAGGTCTAAATGGGCAGCTCTTTGGGCTTTATAAGTTTCGAACAATGGTCAGGGAGGCCGATGTGGATGCACCTGGTCTGACCGCAGCTGAAGACAGGCGCATTACAGCATTGGGGCTTTTTCTTCGTCGGTATAAACTCGATGAGTTGCCACAGCTCATCAACGTACTCAGGGGCGAAATGAGTCTAGTTGGGCCTCGGCCTGAAGATCCCCGCTTTGTCGCAGTATACACTGTTGACCAGCGCAAGGTTCTTACCTTCCAACCCGGAATTACAAGCCCCGCTTCCATTTTTTTTAAGCGTGAGGAAATGCTCCTGACAGAAGATGATTGGGTGCAGAAGTATTCTGAGCGGATCCTTCCGCGTAAGTTGGCGATTGACATAGAGTATTTTCGCAACCGTAGTATGTGGGGTGATGTGAGGGTTGTCTTGCGAACTATTTCCGGAATTATCAATTGAACAAACAGTTCCATTCCTTCATACTCGGGATACGTAATCGCCATCTCTTAGGGCTTGACGTCATAATTAGTTGTCTCACGCCATCAGTTGCGCTATTGCTGACCGTCGAGAATGCCGGTCAATTCCACGATCTCATTCCACCGCTTGCGACGTATACTGCGATGGCATTAACGTGGAAGCTTCTTATCTTTTTTCCGACGGGTCTTTATGATCGCTACTGGCGCTATGCTAGCGTAGATGAATTGGCAACCGTTTCTGTCGCTACAGGATCAGCCGGGATTGTAGGTATCATCATATTTTTTGGGTTGCTAAGACCTTTGGGTTTCATGCCAGATCATTTTCCCAGATCGGTTCCAGTAATAGAGGGCTTGCTGACTATATTAATTGTCAGCGGAGTGCGTTTTGGCATCCGCCTTGGGTTTGACCTGGAAGCGAGAAAGAAGAGCAGTGTATCGAGAAGGAGCGTCCTGATCGCAGGTGCGGGTGTCGCTGGGTCTATGATAGTCAAGGAACTGCGGACGAACCAGCAGTTGGGTTTGGAACCGCGTGGCTTTGTTGATGATGACAAGAATAAATTGGGCGTGCGTATCCATGGTGTACAGGTGTTGGGAACTCTGAGCGATCTCCCGGAACTTGTGAAGGAGCACAAAATTGCTGAAGTCATTATTGCCATGCCAGCAGCACCAGGCAAAGTGATTCGTGATGTTGTTCAATCCTGCAAAACGGCGAACGTAGTCAGCAAAACTATCCCTGGCATCTTCGAAATTCTTGGTGGCTGGGCAAAGGTTGCTCAAATCCGCGATGTACAGATTGAAGATCTCCTTCGCCGTGGTGTGGTGAAAACCGATATTGATGGAGTAGCTGCCCTTATCCGGAGTGCCCGTGTAATGGTCACCGGTGCCGGTGGGTCGATTGGAGGTGAACTTTGTAGGCAAATCAGTGAATTCAAACCTGCCGAGATTGTGCTGGTGGGTCACGGTGAAAACTCGATCATCAAGATTGCAGCAGATCTGCAACGGCGCGGTGATGTTGATGGTTTGTCAGTGAAGGCCCGGACCGTTGTTGCGGACATACGCGACAGGGAAAGAATGAAGCAAGTGTTTGAACTATATGAACCTCAAATAGTTTTCCACGCTGCAGCGCACAAACATGTCCCCTTGATGGAGGCAAACATGCCGGATGCAATCACAAATAATGTAATGGGGACACAAATTCTTGTCGAACTTGCCGAACAACACTGGGTAGAACGGTTTGTGATGATTTCATCTGACAAAGCGGTCAATCCCACTAGTATCATGGGCGTTACCAAGCGAATAGCGGAATTGATAGTGCACGATGCGTGGCGGCGAAGTGGCAGGTCTTTCGTGACTGTCCGTTTTGGTAATGTGCTTGGCAGCAGCGGAAGCGTCGTGCCTATTTTTAAGAAGCAGATCGAGTTTGGGGAGCCGATTTCTGTAACGCATCCGGATGTCAAGCGATATTTCATGACAATTCCTGAAGCGGTGCAACTTGTTCTGCAAGCAGCAGGGATGGGTGAGGGAGGTGAGGTCTTTGTGCTTGACATGGGAGAACCTCTCAAGATCCTCGACCTTGCGCGTGATCTGATACGACTCAGTCGCCTTGAAGAGGGAAGGGATATTGACATCGTATATACTGGGTTGCGGGTAGGGGAGAAACTCACTGAAGAACTATTTTTTGAATCGGAAAAGGTCGAGAAGTCCAATCATGAAAAGATCTTTGTCTGTAGGAATGGTAACGGGCGAAACTCCGGATTGTCCTTGCCTGAGCAAGGTGTCGGTGCTCTGTTAGAATTTGAGAAGGATCAAGTCCGTGATTCTACCCTACGTTTAGATGTCGAGCAGCTAATCTCTGCTGCCCAGCAGGGGACGTTAAGAAGGGCACAGTATTTGCTGAGAAAAATAGTGCCAGAGTTTCAGCCCAGTGAGGAAGTCTCAGAACCGCCCATTTCCCGTGTCGGGACTGAAAGGAGCCTAGCAAGTGCGTGGAGTTGAAATAAAGGGAGAAAGGAAGAATTGTTACATTTGATTTTACCCTGTGAAGCAGGGAATCAATGCCCGATGAGGAGACTATTCATACTTGTAGGCCAATTGAGCTGCCTCCTGTTGTTCTCTCACCATGGCTTTTCGCAAAGCAGTGAGGGAAGGTGGTCGTTGGGTTTCCACGGAGGTGCGAATATGTGGATCAACGATCTTAATCAAAGAAAGATCGGAGTAAATGGGGAGGTAATGTTGCGTTACGGAATCGACCGATATTTCGCTGCTGGGATAGTCGTCGCTTACGAGGACCTGAGATCCGGGCAGGATCCCGTGTTCCCGAAGGAACTACCCAACGATTTCTTGAGGCTGAACGCAATTCCTGTTTCCCTGGTTGGGTGGATTAATTTGTTTCCTAAAAGAAACAATTCACCGTATGTGTATGCTGGCCTTGGGCTTATGTTTTTTAACCGGCTCAACGGGAGTGGCGATTTCGTTCCTAGCAGCAAATTTAATTCGTCATTTTATGTGCCAGTAGGTTTGGGATTTGAAGCATTTCAATCTGAGAAGTTGTCGCTGATCGTGGATTTCGGTATGAGGTTTACCAATGACGAAACTGATGCATTCAGTTTTAATAACCCCGACAGCTACGCGACGGTAAAGGCAGGTATCAACTTTTACTTCGACAGAAGTGATTCTGACGACGAAGATAACGATGGCCTTACCAGTGATGAAGAGCGTAAGCTCGGCACGAACCCTCAGGTTGCAGATACGGACAAGGATGGGTTGGAGGATGGCGAAGAGGTGAAGCGGTACAACAGTGATCCACTCAAAGTCGATACTGACGACGATGGTATCACGGACGGGGAGGAGGTGTTCAAATTCAAGACTGACCTGCTTAGATCTGATACCGATAATGATGGAATTACAGATGGTGAAGAGGTTTTGAAGTATAACACAAATCCACTCAACCCAGATACGGACGCCGATTCACTTTCCGACGGCAATGAGATTTTCACGTATAATACGGATCCTTTGAAGGTTGACACAGATGGTGATGGTCTCTCTGATTGGGACGAGGTCATGACCTACAAGACTGATCCAAGGAGTGGAGACACTGACGCCGACGGCTTAACAGATGCTCAGGAAGTGAGAGAGTTTAAAACCAATCCGCTGAAAGCCGACACCGATGGAGACGGATTGAACGATGGTGCAGAGGTTTCACAGAAATTGGATCCGTTGAATCCGAAAGATGAACCTGTCAAGCGTCCATCAAGGGTTGAAAAGGGAACGTCGATAGTTCTCAAGGGAGTAAATTTCGCCTCAGGGAGCGCTACGCTTACGAGGAGTTCAAGAACCGCACTGGAGGACGGATTTATCTCCTTAGTCCTCAACCCGGAGTTGAATGTGGAAATAGCTGGCTATACGGACAATGCCGGTGACCCAGAGGTCAATAGAGAGCTTTCGCTTCGACGCGCATACGCTGTGAAATCTTGGCTAGTGAAATTAGGCATCCCCGCAAGGCGCATGACGACGGTTGGTATGGGCGAGCGTGATCCGATAGCTTCCAATAACACACCTGAAGGACGCGCTCAGAACAGGCGCATCGAGTTCCATTTCATAAAATAACTAAATGGAATAAGTCAACTCATGGATTCGTTCCTTCTGGACGCGTGTCGGTTGGAACGTTCTTGTTTTTGAGTGGATTCTGCTAAGCTCGGTAAGTTCGCTGGGGCTTCCTTCAGCCAAACTCTTTACTTCTAGTATTTCCGAATTTGCCTTTGGGTGTGTGAACCGACGAGGAGTCGAAATGTCAATCATGCCCTCAAAAGGCCCACGTAACAGATCTGGACACAGAGGGCCGAAAAGCATGGGGGGTTGGCAAAAGTAGCCTTAAAACGAAGATTCAGCACCTTGAAAAAGACTGCATTGTGGCTGAACTTTCGTTGGATTGAATTTAGTGTAAGTTAAGTCTTCCATTCCAACGAATGGATGAACAAACCCGCAGGAAAAGCCCTCAGCAAGCCTACCTGCGGGTTTTTCTTTGACACAATCATAACCTCCATCCGATGCCTAACAAACCCACAAAATCGGGCAGTGAACTTTTCATAGTTGACAACAGCGACTCCGACTGGAAGGTCAGGAACTACCTCCACGATTGGGCTGACATTGCACATACGTTTGACATCGCCACGTACCTGGTCTGTGAGCAAGTGCTCATGGGCCAAGGGCATCGTATACAGGGGGTGATTACGGTGCAGGTTCAAGTCTTGGACAGGGAATACCCTTCATAGAACATGCAAGAATCCCTTGCTAATCACAGTTACGAAGAAACTGTCGGAGCTTGCCACCGTTTGCCTTTTTTTTGTAAGCAAGTAAATTTCAAATAAGTCTACATAGGTCGGTACTTGTGGCCGGGCAGCATTTAGTTGCTATGGTTCACGTGTCCAGACCTGAGAGCGTTCCTGTTCTTTGCCCTCATCTCTGCTATTTGTTTTACACAAAATGTTCCTTTCCCCAGCTTTTTTGCTGGACAGAGGCACTAATTGTCCGTGGGTATCTCACCGATGTCCAATACATAGCGTTGCTTTTGTCTTGACGATTCTGTGCGTCACCCTTGGCCTGGGAGCAGAAAATCCCTAAGTCTTGATTGTCTGGATGTTGCAATGTATCTTGCTTTAGTTTATTTCATCATTGGATCACACCGCCTCTCCGCAATCCTAATTACAATTCTTCACTCATAGTATGGAGGCTGACACATGAAACGGCAGACATATACTCTTTGGGCAATACTGGTATTGCTGGCTTCGGTCACCAGTGAGAGCATCGCTCAGGCACCACCAAACGATGAATGCGCAGGAGCAACTGTTATAGGCGCAATCCCGTTTAACGCAGCTCAGGACACCCGTCTCGCCACACCAAACCCGAGCGACCCGATCCTCACCTGCGCTGATGGTGGCGGAGGTAACTCAGTCTGGTTCACATACACTGCAGACTCGGCACGGTTCCTCAAATTCAGCACTCTTGGCAGCACACCATCAAATTACGATGTTGCCCTTGCACTATTTACGGGAAGTTGCGCGTCCCTTACTCAAGTAGCGTGCAACGATGATGCCGGCGGCACCCGTCAATCTGAAATCTTTTTCCTGGTGGAAGCAGGAACAACATACTACGTGCATGTTGCAGAATGGAATGGCGGCGGCCCGGGTGGAGGCGTTCCTACGGGCGGTGACCTCGTCTTCAACGTAACTGTCGAATTGCCACCGCCTGCAGCAAGGGGCCCGAGAAGCGGATCAGTTCCGAACGGGGTTTCTGTAAATACTGATGATTTTGCATTCTCTCCCGCGATCTCTGCAACAGAGATGAGAGTAATACCGCATATGCTTGATACGCGCACGTTCACTGCGCCAAAAGATCTGAGACCTCCAAAAGGACCTGAAGGATCCAACTACATTGAAGATAGAGGAGTCTCTTCTCTTCAAGGCGGCAGTTCACTCCCTGTAGTAATACAAGACTTCCCGGGGATTCACACAAGCTCTTTCCCTCCTGACCCGGAAATGGCAGTTGGTCCTAATCACGTGATGGCCTGCGTCAACACATCATTTCGCATATGGGACAAGAACGGGACTGTGCTGAAAACAATTTCGGCAGCCTTGTGGCTTGCAAGCGCTTTACCGGGGGCAAATCCCTTCGATCCTCAGATTATTTATGACCATCATGATAATCGATGGGTCATGACATGGGATAATCAACAGGGTACAACTACGGGTGAAATATTAGTGTCAGTCTCAGACGATGATGACCCGATAGGCACATGGTACAACTGGTCCCTTCCCTCGCATCAAGTTGGCGATTCAGTAACAACAAATTGGAGCGATTATCCTCAACTGGGATTCGACGATCAGGCTCTCTACGTAACGGGAAGGCAATTCGGTCTTACGACAGGTGGCTTTAATTACATGCTGATCCGCATCATCGGTAAGGCACAGTTGTACGCAAATACTGGAGGTTCCGTAACGTGGACAGACTTCTGGGATCTGAGGGATCCCGATGATATTGGCGTCGCGCCTGATGGCATTCAGCCCACTGTTTCCTTCGACTCACCCGGCACGGCATTCTTCATGAATGATTCCCCCTTTTCCATAGGCACGTACTTTACTCTCTGGAAAATCACCGACCCTCTCGGCTCCCCAACGATATCGGCAGTGAATATTCCCGTTGTTCAATACAGCACAGCACCCAACGCGGATCAATTGGGTGGCAGCACCACCCTCATCGAAGCAGGCGGCACCAGGCTGCGGGGCCAGCCCGTCTATCGCGACAGTTCGCTCTGGGCAGTGCACTCCATTGCAAACCCAACGAACAGCGCCTATTCCGCATTGCACTATGTCCGCTTCAACCCTTTCAGCAACACTAATCTTGAAGATGCCGCCATGGGTGTTGACGGGTTCTGGCACTTTTATCCTACACTGATGGTCAACCAGGATACAAGCGTCGTAGTTACCTTCAGCCGCTCGGGGCTGACTGAATACGTCGGCGCGTTTGTCTCTGGTCGAAAGGACACCGACCCGCCGGGACTGGCACCCAGCGTACCGATCAAGGTCGGGGAAGCAAACTATGTAGTTGGAGCCACTCGAAATCGCTGGGGAGATTACATGGGTATTGCACTTGATCCAGTTGAGGGCGATGCAGTGTGGGCCTTCACCGAGTACGCAGCGTCACCTGGAAATAGATGGGGAACCTGGGTCGGCAAAGTAAAGTTTGATCCTCCCGGCGCCTTTGTACGCGTCGATCCCAGCTTCCTCAACTTTGGGATTCACGAGGTAGGAACATCAAGTGACACGCTTTCAGTTACTATTACCAGCAATGGTCTCGATACACTGGTTGTTACGGACATCAGTTTGTCCTTGCCGCATTTTGCTCTGGTGAATGCTCCTACCACTCCCCTTTCACTTTCTTCTGGCAGTGTGGTAACAATGGGAATCGTGTTTGCCCCCACGGCACACGGTAGTTTTTCTGATACTGTTGTCATTGCAAGCAATGCGACAAACACCCCCACCTTCCAGATTGTTCTCCAGGGCAACGGCTTTCTGGTCACGCCTGCACAGGCTGATGTCATCTATGCGACAAACAGCGCATTCCTTTTTTCAGTCGATCAACAAACGGGTGCGACAACTCAAATCGGTCCGACGGGCTTCACTTCAGTAGTGAGCACTCGTGTCCATCCAACTACAAATGTGATAATTGGCTTGTCGCCTTCCGGAGCCAACCATAA
>JAPUKJ010000062.1 GCA_027295705.1 Ignavibacteria bacterium
TTGCCCCCTTTCAGTGGGGTTTTTGCAAAAACCAGTAATAATAACAAAAAATTGGGAGGAGTTATGAAGCAGCAAGCTTTGAATAAGCTGGGAGCAGGATTCGTTGTAATAGCACTGTTGGGTGTTGTCTCCATCGGCTGCAAGGATGATTCACCGACAGAACCAACCAGCGGACAAATGTCGCTGTCATCAAGATACTCAACGAATCCAATTTCTACGATGAGCCTTGGCTCCATTGGGGTTACTTCGCCTGCGGCCGTTGATTCGATTACAATCTCGCGGGCTCGTTTTGTGCTGAGCAGGATTAAGTTCAAGACTAGCACTGACAGTACAAACTTCAAAACAGAACCGCTCATTATCGAACTCAATCTCAATGGCTCTGTCCAAGACGTGAGTGTGGCTGGAGTTCCTTTCGGGGCATATCGTGAAATCGAGTTCAAAGTTCACCGCGTTGATAGTTCCGACCTCGTTGGCTTCTCGTCAGACAAGTTAGCTCTATTTGCCGATTTTCTGGCGGGAGAGCGATACAGCATCATTATTGAGGGAACCGTCTACCGAACTGGCGAGACTGGTCAGGCGTTCGCCTTCCAGAGTCGTATCGATGAGAAGCAAAAATATGATTTCATCCAAGAACTCGTTGTATCGGAAGGCAGCCCTGCTCTCAACGTTACCGTGTCAGTCAGTTCGTTCGGTTGGTTTAGCGATGAAGGTGGAGCTCTCCTTGACCCGACTGATAGCGCTAACGAAAATCTTATCGACGATAATGTTAAATCCTCCATCGAGGTCTATAAAGATAACAACCGAGATGGCGAAAAGGACTAGGTCAAGAATCACGGTGCTGTCCTAATTTGAAAGGACAGTACTGATTTCTATCCATTCTTGACTTGTGACTAGATAAGAAGTATATTCGGGCTAGTTTTTTACGTGGATGGTAACGCCGTTTCATCTCTCTACTTACTCATGACTCTTAATCGGCTGACGTCATTAGTCGGAAAGACTCTACAGCTAACACATTCCAGAAGTTTGGATTTTCACATTCACTTACAGGAGGTGCGATGAGAACAAAATTAGCTTTTCGATTCGTCCTGGCGGTAGTTCTCGGCATGACCGTGCTGTTGAGCTCAACTCCCGCTCGTTCGCAGTCTGATCTGGAGAATGCATTGGAGCAGTTCGACATAGGATCGGTTACGGGTTACATTCAACCCATGGCTGACTTGTTCGGCGCCAATATGAATGCTGGCTTCTACCACTCAGCCGCTATTCCAACTGCGGGACTCACGCTCTCGATTGAACTCATCGGGATGGGCTCTCTGGTGAGTGACGATGACAAAACATACACTGCCAATGCACCTGCTGGCTTTTCACCGGCCACATTTCAAACAGCAACAATTTTTGGCGAGAATGGAACGACAATTAGTCACGATCTTGATCCTACCATACAGTTTAGCGGTTCTGACGGCATTATTGATGCCTCGCTGTTTCCGCTTGCGGTGCCGCAGCTTAGAGTAGGTTCGATCTACGGAACGGAGTTCACCGTTCGGCTTATCGGAACTCCATCGTTTGATGATGATGCGTTTCCCAGCACTACGTTGTTTGGCATAGGTGCACGCCATAGCGTAAGCCAATACATTCCAGCTGCTCCACTTGACATCGCCGTAGGCCTTTTCTACAGCAGCTTCACCGTAGGTGAGATCATTGATTTTAAGGGTCTATCGATTGGGGCCCAAGCCAGTAAGAGTTTTTCGGTTCTAGACCTCTACGGTGGACTTGCATGGGAGCAGAGCACAATGGACCTCGTATATACCTCGACAGTGCCCGGCGTAGGAAAGGTAGATATTGAGCTAGACGGTGATAACAGCTTCCGGTTCACAGTTGGAGCAGGACTTTCATTGGCTGTTTTTCATATCTTTGCTGATGCCAATTTCGGATCAATCACCAATTTCTCCGGTGGCATCGGTCTGGGTTTCTGAATAAGACTCTGTTGGATCCAAACAAGATCAAAGCAATTTTTTGAGGAGAAAAAAGCATGAAAAGGAATCTACTGCTGTTGCTGCTTGTGGGGTTTGTTATCGCGGGTTCTGGCTGCTCAATTTTTGATCCATTTTTTATAGCAGTCAACATTGAGGGACTCAGTGGCCGCTACAACATCGACATGAGTGACCCCGCTGCTCTGACCTACGATGAATCGGTGACAGTGTTGGCAAGTGACTACCTTAACCCGGACTTTAGTGGTGATATTGAGGATGTTTCAATATATGACATCACCGTACAGACAGAAGGTGACTATACCGGAAGCGTCAATGGTGAGGTGTGGGCCAGCTATCCGGGGGCCCCTCTCACACTCATAGCCACGTATAGTGGTAATTGGGATGTCTTCAAGACGCCACAGTCACTACTTCAAGCGTTGTTGGGCAATAATCCTAATATCATTCCCCAGCTGGGGGCTCTTGGTTTTTTGGTTGGTGGGATCAATGCCGAGCAGGACATAACACTTTCCTCGACGGGGTTTGTAAGTCAATCGTCTGCCGCTACCAACCTCTTTGTTATCGTGGCTGTGTTTGGGCAGGTCTTAGCAGCACCATAAGCCACCGTTGAAGTGTCAGTCAAGCCTCCGGAGAGAGATCTCGGAGGCTTTGCTGTTTTTTAGCAGCATTCATATCGATGTAAACGGTCCATTGATCGTGCTTGATTGCCTTAGCCTTCTTTTATAGATTGTGGTCACATGATCACACCTCAACATAACCTGCTGGGTCTCACCCAAAAAGAACTTATTGATTTTGTCCTGAGCCTCGGAGAATCGAGCTACCGCGGAGGTCAGATGTTTCGTTGGCTCTATACTAGGGGAGCAACCGATATTCAGTCAATGACTGATCTGGGAAAATCATTTCGCGAGCGCTTGGACAAGGTGGCGACCGTCCATGGGCTCAGGCTTGTCAAACAGATGAAATCACCTCAAGATGGTACGACGAAATTCCTTTTCGGACTTTACGACGATCTGAAAATCGAGACGGTTCTCATTCCTCCCAGCTCTGCTTTCCAAAATCAGGAGGCGGCAATGGAGGACGAGCAGAAAAGGCTCACAGTGTGTATTTCAACTCAAGTAGGCTGCCCGCTGGATTGCAAGTTCTGTGCAACAGCGTCAATGGGGTCTAAGCGCAACCTTTCAGTTGGTGAGATCGTCGATCAGATCTTGCAGGTGAAGCGCTTAACGGGGAAGAGAATTACAAACATTGTTTTCATGGGGATGGGGGAACCGATGTTGAATTACGATAACGTCATCAAATCGGTAGAAATTATCACCGCCGGCATGGGTCTTGCCGCCCGTAGAATTACTATCTCTACTGCAGGTTGGGCTGAGAAAATCAGGCAGCTGGGAGATCAGAAGTGGAGGACAAAGCTTGCCGTCTCGCTTCATAGTGCAGTGGATGAGACCCGGACGAGACTGATGCCGATCAACAAAAAATACAACCTACATGCTTTGATCTCTGCGGTGGAATACTATTACTCGAAGACGAAGCAGCGTATTACGTACGAGCACATTTTCTTCGACGGGGTAAATGACACGGAAAAGGAAGTAAAGCACCTTGTCAAGCTCGCCCGACGTGTGCCCTGCAAAATAAATGTGATTCCGTATCATTCCATTGCTTTTACAGCTCCTGCTGGATTGGCTGCATCACTGCGGCCCTCACCTCGTATGGGTGAGATTGTTGAGCGGCTCCGGGCAAGCAATCTGAACGTGTTTGTACGAAGCAGTGCGGGTGCAGACATTAAAGCAGCCTGTGGTCAACTGGCCGTGCACATGGAGCGTCACAGGAAGCGCCAACCCAGCATATCAAACCTAGCCTCTACAGAGATCGGCATTGCTGGTTAGCCGCTGCTAAATGATCATGCCGACACGCCAGAACCTCACAGTTCCAACATCATCTTAGGGACCGAAGCATATGCGACTTATTTTGTTCGGGCCCCCCGGGGTGGGAAAAGGCACTCAAGCGAAGCTCCTCTCTGAGGAATTCGGCGTTCCTCACATTTCAACGGGCGATATGCTTCGTGACGCAGTAGCCTCCGGAACAGATCTTGGTGGGAAAGCGAAAGCAATCATAGATGCCGGACAGCTCGTTCCTGACGATGTAATGATAGACGCAGTGAAAGAAGTCCTGAACTCTCCCAAGGTAAATCGTGGATTCATCCTTGACGGTTTTCCGCGGACACTCGAGCAGGCAAAGGCTCTCGCGAAAATCTTTGATGATCTCAGTATTCAAGACTACAAAATGGTGAACCTTGAAATCGACGACGAGGAGATTATCCGCCGTCTCGGCAATAGGCTTGTCTGTGAGAACGATGGAAAAATCTACAACATGGAGGTTGATGGAGTTACCACCGACAGCCCGTGCCCTGATTGTGGCGGACGTCTTATCCAGCGCGATGATGATAAGGAGGAAACAGTGCGGAATCGGCTGAAAGTCTACCATTCCTCTACCGCGCCTGTTCTGTACTATTATAAAGAGGGCGGTGATATGTACGTCGTTGACGGCTCAGGCTCGATTGATATTGTAAATCGTGAAATCAAAATGATAGTGAAGGGAACTGGGGTGTGATTGAAGGGGAGAAGCGAAAACTCTTAGTCGTTGCTCATCGTGGGAGTTCGGGTTCGGCACCGGAAAACACGATGGCTGCCTTCCGTATGGCTATTGACGAAGGCGTCGACATGATCGAGCTGGACGTACGGATGACGAGAGACTTCGAGCTTGTAGTGTACCATGATGCTGACCTCCGTCGTACCACCAATGGCTCGGGCTTCATTTGGGAAAAAACTCTGGATGAACTCAAGCATCTCGATGCCGGGTCATGGTACTCACCGAAGTTTGCGGACGAACGCATTCCAACCTTACGAGAAGTTATAGACCTGCTACCCGCAAATATCAATTTGAACATTGAGATCAAGAGTGATGGAGACGTCCGCAGAGGGATTGCTTTTGAAGATGCATGCATTCGTGTCATCAGAGAAAAGGGTTTTGCCCACCGCGTGCTTGTCTCGTCATTTGACCATAAATTCCTTCGTCGTTTCCACAAGCTCGATCCGGCCATTCGGATAGGAGCCCTCTACCTTCCAGTACGTGATGCGGCAAAGAAACCCTCCACATTAGAGCGCAGGCTTGGCGCAAGTGCATTCATCTGCAGCCGAACGCAGCTGCGTAAACGTTTCATTGCCGACGCTCATCAACATGACATTATGGTCGCATGTTACGTCGTTAACACTGTCCGGCAGCTTGAAAGGATGATCCGGTTCGGCGTTGATGCAGTGGTGACGGATTTCCCGCGGCGGATAGTTCGCGCGCTCAACGAAAGATGATCTCCAGTGAGCCTATCTGGGCCGTGACGAACCCCGCCTGCGTTGTTGAACAAACGTGAGATGCCTTGCGCAGTAGGAGCGGGCAGGCATTTCGTGACGGCACCTTAATCTAGGCCCTGCGGGTAGAAAGGTTGGCGTCACCAATTGGTTGGTGACACCTCCAGGAATAATCAGCACCCAGCAGCAGCAAGCAATCAGTGCCAAGCTTGAAGACGGACATTCAAGTCCACAGGGACCACTCACAGACTCCGACACCTCTCAGGCGATAGGCCGTGGAGGGAAGATTATTTTCCGCAATGGGATGGTTCATCTTGCAGTCATGAAGGCAACTCTGGATAGCGTGCCCGTGGAGTTTACTGCACTCGATGATACTGTGATGATTAAGAAGCCCTCCGAGATGGAGGCTGCACTCCAAACGGAAGCATTTGACGGCACCGGGACACTGGAGCTTGAGATCCTCTACAGTTCAACTGAGAGAGCTCCGGGCAATTCAATGATCAAGTTGCTGCTTCGGGACGCAACAACGGCTCACACCATTGGGGTCATTCACACCTTCATTGGGGAAAAGGACACCATCCAAACAGTGAGAGTGCCATTGAGTTATGGAAACAGATCTCTTCGATTGGGAGTATAACTAGTCGCGCTCTCGAGTGCTAGAAG
>JAPUKJ010000063.1 GCA_027295705.1 Ignavibacteria bacterium
ATTCACGTCTTACAGCTCCTTTCAAGAGCTTGTCGAATTCCTTTCGAAACTCCCGACCCTTGGCCCCAGAGACGCCGTTATCGTCATAGATCCTTACTACCTCATGACCAGCTCTATCCGCCCACTCAGTTAGCTCTCGAACCTGGTTCTCAGTGGTTTGCTCGTTCGTCGATACACGAACATAGATTGCTACTTTCATGACTCACCTCCTGAGAAGAGAGTATACCGTAAATACCTGTTAACCGTATAGTCTAAATCCCATTAATTGGGGCCTGAAGCCGTTGATTTCATTGAGTCCAGGAAGCTAGTCGGAGAGGGGTTTTCGGTATAGGCAGTTTGAATAATGCCGGTTGCCAGGTTGACGATTTCAATATTTAGCCGGATGAGTGCTCAATTGCACACATTCTCAAGCCCGTAAAGTCCACTAGCCCTTATATCTATTGAATATTGCCGAAATCATGGGCTGCCTTTGTGGTACCGGGGTAACTCGCTCGTAGTGATTATTCACCGATTACTACTGATCAGCGCTTCTTTCTAATTACGTGCTTCAGTTGGGCGGAGCTGGTGTGGATTGGGCACTGTATTCAGCATACGCTTCAATACATCATCTCGCTTTTTGTCTTTCTTAGACATTTTGGATCTTCATAATGTATACACCAGAATACAATCTAATCAACTTCCGTCTTACCGAACGCGCCTCCGACGATGAAAAAGAAGCGGCAATACATATCGAAAGTTTGCTTGGCTCTCTAAACATTTTCACCAATAATTTGAGCGCCGTAGTCAGTCTCTTTGAAAATCTGTCAGAGCAATTCCGTACAGCGGATACTGATGAACTTGGCACAATAGCCGCTTGGCAACACGTAGCCGCAAGGGATGGCGCCATAACTATCTTCAATTTTCGCAAAATGCCTTGAATCCATCAAATCACTTATACACCAAAATCCGAGCATCAAGGCCCTTGTGGACAGGGACATCGTCCGGGCAGCAAGTAAAGCATTCACCGCCAAATTTCCATCTTACGACAAACTCCGACACGGCGTGGCACATGCCGGTGAATTCAAAAAAACTCCCGAAAAACAGAAGCAACACGCCATAAAAGGCGACTACGAGGGTCACGGCATGAAATTTACTGGTGCTGAAGTCTTTGTTAGCGATCACCTCAATAACAGCACTTTCGCGACCGGATTCCAAGGCAACATGCTGTCATATGACGTAACGCAGGAAACGCTTGATAACCTACGAGGTATCAGAGACAAGTTCTTCGGGGCGCTCCAAGAGGCCCCTAGCGACAGCGACTAAATCAAACGTCCCGTCAATCAGGGTTTCTTCCCCGTTCCCTGGGACTCCATCTACCAGCGGAGAGGCCATATTTATCTCTGGATCAAAAGAGGCAGCCAAAACCTCATAAAGCCGCATTGCAAGCCGCTCCGGGGCTATTTCATCTTTAACTACTATCTCTTTGCTAGTCATCGTCTATAACTGACACCTGCGGTTTGTTAAGTACACAATCGTAAAATCTATAGGCGTTATTTATGAATGTCCTTGGTGTGTTCGATGGGAAGTGCCTTTATCTCATCCCTATGAATGTTGAGGACAATCTTCGGCTGAACTTTCTCAGTTCGTTGCGTTCCGAATTCCTCTCGTGAAAACGGGTTGCGCTCAAGAAGCCACTTCCACGCTTTCCAATCGGCTGCATCCCCGATTCCCCGCAAGTATTCCGCTGCGGCCTGTGCAGTCCGAGACATAATCTCCATCGCAAACTGCGGATCTTCGTCCATCCAGGTCTTTAGCTGGCGTTGTGTTAATCCAACCAGCCCGGATGCTAGCTTTGGCGGCGCGCCACGCTCAAACGCAGCCAGCAATAGTCGAGTATTCCCAACGGTTCGTTTTCCGAGTTCGTCACTGGCTGCCCTTTGGAATAATGGCTCTTGCACGCTCGGTAGGTTACGAACTGCCTGCTTTGCGTCCGGCAAGATACTCAACCAGCCCTCACGTTTCGCACGCTTCCTGATTCCATGTCTCGTTGGGCTTCCTCCATAGCTCTTGGAGATGACATTGGCGTTATCTCCTGCTTCATATCGGGCGCGAATGGTGTCCCAGTCATATTTGTTTGTCATTCATCGATCCCTGGTATTGGTGGGCACTTCAGGCCCGCAGAGTTTGCATGTGGTTGTGGACGTGTAGCTCATTACCTTTTGGAGGCAAGGTTGTCACCTAGACCCCCCCCACCATTCTTGACAATGTTGACAATGTTGGAGTCAAGATGGTCAAGGTTGTCAAGATTGTCAGCTTTTATAGGGGGAGTAGGTTGACCATCTTGATCTGGAAGCTGCCAACACCATGCTTTGCCATGTCGTCGTGAAACGACCTTAAGCTCCTTCTTGGCCCTGTTGACTGTGCTTTCACTAAACCCTGCTAGGTTAGCGCGGTGTTCAATGTCCAGGGAATCCACTGGCCCATCACTGAGCTGCGATTTCAGCCATTCAATAATGTCATCACGTAGCCTGCGGGCGCCCGTGTCCAAGCCGAGTAAGTCCTCGGGTGCGATGTCTACCGGACCCGGTTCCCATTCAATGACTGGCAGACCACTCTCAG
>JAPUKJ010000064.1 GCA_027295705.1 Ignavibacteria bacterium
ACCGATGGAGAGTTGACTAATGTTGAAAACTTCAAGCGTTTGCTTATTGGAATTGAGAAAACATGCTACTATACTTGGGAAAACTGGACAACCGATCACTTTGGTAATGTTTGTCCTGCTCACTTTGATTGTCGCCACACAATCGACGCTTGTAGTGTGAGTTCCTTGCGTAGGACGAAGAAGGATGTGGTGCCAAAAATTACAATGAACACAAGTGCTTGGACCAAGGTCGATAAGAGTAATCCTTCCAGCTGAACCTGCAATGCAACAATTGCTGTCACTGCTGCAATTGCACCGGGCAGTAGGATCTTCCCAAAAAATGATCTGAAACGCCTGTAGTCTACGGGTAGGTATCGCCGCACGGTAAAACCGATGACTGCAAATGCGCAACTAATGTAGGTAATCCCCGCAGCAGCAGCTACTCCTTCGATGCCTAACTGGTAAATGAGCGTAATGCCGATGAGCGCAATGCCAAGAGTTAAGGCTGACAACATCCTGGCAAGGTACTGCATCTGTTTGTTGATTGTGATCAGCAGAATTGCACATGGGCCTTGAAGGGTAAAGAAATAGAACCCGACGAAAAGGATGCGTGCGGCGGGGATGCCCGGTGCGTATTTTGGCAAGATCAACGTTATCAGAGGCAGAAGGATGAACGCCGCGCCCAGCACCAGCCCCATTGCATGTGCAATGGCAAGCGTCGGTATCCTCACGAACCCAGCCAGACTTTCGGGATCGTCGGTGGCGCCATATCGTTCGCTGGACTTTGGGAACAAAACCTGATTAATGGCTATTGGAAGAGAGCCTATTGCTGTGATCGCTAGTGGTCCAATCGCATAGTAGCCCAGGGATTCGCTGCCAAGAAACGTGATGACCATTACTCTGTCAATGCTTGTGAGGAGGCCGTAGCTGAGGACCGTGAGCATAATTGGAAAGCCGATTCGGACAAGCCTCTTGATGAGGCGAAAGTCCAGCTCTAGGCGCGACACGACTCGGCGCTCAGCTACAAGGCATATAAGCAGCACGGTTGTGTTACTAATAAGCAAGCCATAGAAAATACCGTTGAACCCAATCCAGTAAACCAAAGCAATCGAGGCCACGAGTTCGAGCACGACTGCTATCACTAACACTCTGCTGAGCAACCTGAAGTTGTCTTCGGCGCGCAACAAGAATTGGTAGAACAAAAACAGTTGTTGCGCAATTAGAACCGCAGCGATTAGTTTCAACGCCGTCGATTCAATGGTTGTTGAGTCTAAGAAGGTGCCGATAACAAAGAGGATGGTACCGACCAACGTTGAGTTCAACAATGAGACCGTTAAGCCTGCGCGCGCAAGTTGAGGCATGAGCTCGGATTCACCACGTCCCCGGCTGAGCGGGATTTCCCGGTTTATGGCGTGGAGAATACCAAGATGGGAGTTTGCTCCATATAGGAGAAAAACCTGGAATCCATTCCATAAGCCGAACAACTGGGGTCCAAGCAATCCGGCGAGGACAACATTCTTGATGAAGCGCGCAGTCTGTGCTACTAGATTGGCACTTGAGAGTTGGAATGCCTGTCGCAGCAGGAGTTCTTTCTTTACTTCAGGCTTTGGGAGCGCCGTCAATCGCGCTGCTCCTTTGCCTCATGGTACTCCATCGCGGCTTTCACAAAATCTCTAAAAAGGGGGTGAGCGTTCGTCGCGCGGGATTTCAACTCTGGATGGAATTGCACGCCGACAAACCATGGATGCTCTGGAAACTCGATCATCTCAGCGAGACCGTTATCGGGGCAGATGCCGCTGAAGACCATACCTCCGTCGCATAGAGGTTTCTTGAATGCATCGTTCACTTCGTACCGGTGGCGGTGGCGCTCGGAGATAAGCTCGCGCTTATACGCTTTACGTGCCCTTGTTCCCTGTTGCAGTTTGCATGGATACGCCCCCAAGCGCATCGTGCCTCCATATTCCTTAACGTTCTTCTGTTCAAGCATCAAGTCGATGACGTTCTGATCCGTTTTCTTGAATTCAGTGCTGTGTGCGCTGTCTAGTCCACATACGTTACGAGCGAATTCAATCACTGCACATTGAAGTCCAAGACAGATACCAAAGAATGGAATCTTGTTTTCACGAACATACTTAATTGCTTTGATCTTTCCTTCTATGCCCCGTTCGCCGAAACCTGGTGCAACGAGCAGCCCCGAGATTTTGCGTAGACGGGGCGCTGCACCATCCCGTTCGATATCCTCTGCACGAATCCAAGAGAGATCGACACCGACGTTGTTTGCCGCGCCGGCATGAACGAATGCCTCGGCAATGCTCTTGTACGCGTCTTGATGTTCGGTGTATTTTCCACAAACCCCTATAGTGATTCTCCCAGCAGGTTTTTTTACCCGATCCACAAATCTTCTCCATTCACGCAAATTTGCTTTCGGGCAGGTCAGATCAAGCTTCTCCAGCAGGATCTCGTCGAGTTCTTGTTCCGCAAATACAAGAGGTACTTCATAAATCGTCGGAACGTCCCGACCGTCAATGACAGATTCCGCTTCGACGTTCGTAAAGAGCGCAATCTTCTCACGCACATCATGAGTAAGTGCACGGTCTGAGCGACAGATGAGCATGTCTGGCTGAATTCCCAACTCCAGCAGTGCCTTAACACTGTGTTGCGTTGGTTTCGTTTTTGTTTCGCCCGCGGATTCGATGAACGGAACGAGAGTTACATGGATAGCGATTGCATTTTTGTGCCCAACCTGGAACATAAACTGACGCATCGCTTCCAGGAATGGAAGGCTCTCAATATCCCCGACAGTTCCGCCAACTTCCGTGATCACCACATCGTATTCGCCTGTTTGGTCAAGTGCTACATAACGTCGCCTGATCTCGTCGGTGATGTGTGGAATGACTTGCACGGTTGCTCCGAGGTAGTCACCGCGACGTTCTTTTGTTATCACCTCATGATAAACCTGACCGGTTGTGCAGTTATTGTTCCGCGATGTAGTGATATCAAGGAATCGTTCGTAGTGCCCCAGGTCGAGATCAGTCTCAGCGCCATCATCGGTCACATAGACTTCTCCGTGCTGGAATGGATTCATTGTTCCGGGATCAACATTGAGGTAGGGGTCGAACTTCTGGATGGTGACTCGAAGTCCACGCAGTCTTAGCAGAAGTCCAATTGATGCAGCAGCTATGCCTTTCCCGAGTGAGGAGACGACGCCACCTGTAATGAAAATGTGCTTGACTTGGTGACGTCGTGCCAAATGGCTCTCCTGTTTACTGAGTGATTTGCCCCTGAGTCAAACGATCGGGGGTAACGATTCCACCGGAAAGAACAAGTTTTAGGCCTTGCTCAATAGTCAGATTGAGCGGTATGGCCTCCTGCTTCGGGACTAGGATGAGCACTCCCGACGTTGGGTTCGGGGGATGGGGAAAGTACACGTTCACGAATTCCATAGGTGTGGTGTCCGGTGCAACGAATGACATCTCGTTTGTGACAAATCCGATGTGCAGTACAGCCCCACGCGGGGAAATTGGACCATTACCACCTGCTGGAACGTCTTTCCCTTGCTGCCGATGGCGAATGCACCAATGAGGTCTCGGATGGCACCATGAACCGATCTGACAAACGGTATGGATGCAATCAGCCTGTCGAACCATGCAAAGAATATGCGACCGAGGAAGTTCCGAGACAGCAGGCCGATCAGCAAGATAATGACAAGCATGCTGACAAAGTCTAGTCCCGGTATTTCACGCCCGAGCCACTTTTCGAGAAAGGGTGAGAGAATTCCATCGATTGCATTGAGCAAGGCTTGGAAGAACCATACGGTCAAGGCAAGTGGAATAATAACACCGGCTCCTCTCAAGAAAGTTGTGCGGACCTCGGTCCAGAATCTCTTTTCTGAAACATTCATTGTTTGTCGCCTACAAGTGCGCGTACAGCGTTCAAATCTTCCTCTGTATCAACTGGGCTGCTGTCGTAAGAGGTCACAGTGCCTTTGATTCTGAAGCCGTGTTCAAGAATGCGGAGTTGTTCAAGATTTTCTGATTGCTCTAGCGGTGTTGGATTCATTGCAGCGTACTGGAGCAAAAATTCCCTCCGGAAAACATACAATCCGATGTGTTTGTAATACATCAGATGTGTCAACCAGGCATCTCGCCGCAAGGCTTGACCAAACGGGATTATTGAACGTGAAAAATAGAGGCAATACCCGTTTGTGTCAAGAACCACTTTTACTACGTTCGGGTTGATCAACTCTTCCTCCCTCTGTATCCTTTTAACGAGAGTGCCCGCCGTTATCTCGCTGTTTTCCAACATTGGCTGAATTGCTTCGTCAATCATCTGAGACTCGATAAGCGGTTCATCTCCCTGTACATTCAACACGATATCAGCCTCTGGAATTGTGCGGGCTACAAATGCAGTTCTGTCGGTGCCTGTCTGCAATGACGCAGGTGTCATCACCGGATTGCCACCAAAGGTTCGGACAGCCGAGGCAATCCGTTCATCGTCTGTTGCCACCAGAACGGTGTCGACTAAGCTCGCAAGCGATGCCCGTTCATATACATGCTGGATCATCGGTTTACCAGCGATCTCGACAAGAGGCTTTGCTGGCAAACGCCGAGATCCATACCGAGCCGGGATGATAGCAACTATGTGCAACGAATGGGATGCCGTCATCGCTCTCCAATAACTTTTGGCACCTTGAAAAACTTCTCTGTTCGTGCTGGTGCGTTTGATAGTGCTTCTTTTCGCGAGAGACTTGGCTTTATTTTATCTTCGCGAAGAACATTACTCAGGTCTATTACGTGGGAGAGTGGCTCGACGTTGGTTGTGTCGAGCAAATTGAGTTGCTCCATGTACTCAAGGATCTCATTCAACTGCTGCATCAGCTTTTCTTTTTCTTCGTCAGAAAAAGATAGCTTCGCTAGTGATGCAACATGTTCAACATCTTTGAACGTGACCGCCATTGCCCCGCTGTCCTCCTTGTCAAACACTTACTGATCGACGTAATGTTTCCCTATTGCTGAGCGAACCTGCTCTGCCAGCTTGAGTTCGGCATCCTTACCCCCTTTTCCATTAATTTCGATCGGCGATTCGAGTATGAGTTCCGGTGTCCCAGGTCGGACGCTAATTGAATGCTTTCGTAATATGTTAAACGTTCCATTTGATTGTGAGTGGAACCACGGGGACGCCCACTTTCACTGCAAGGTTGAAAGCTCCTCGCTTGAACGGCTGCAGTTTTCCATCCAGCGTTCTGGTTCCTTCCGCATATAGCGGAACCGAAGCACCTCACGAATTTTCTTGGCAGCCTGCTCAAAGCTCTTTACTGCTTCTGTCTTCCCGCGTCTATCGATACCAATGTAACTTCCCCACCTCAGGCTCCAGCCGACGATTCGGAATTACTTCCAGCTCTTTTTTGTACACTATCCTTATCTGATCGGGTATGTCAGCGATAAGTACAGGGATATCAAAACATGCTTGCGTGGTTAGAGACATAGGCATAGTGTCTGTCTGGATCAAGCTTTTCGATGCCTTTCACATTAACTTGTATCCCACAAGTGTACAAAGCTACGCGCGCCCAGCCGCGTGCCAAGTAGTGATACAGTCTCCCGCCCTTGTGGAAAGGGAGTGTGAATATTTCCATCAATGTGAAGATGATTGAAACGATCACCAATCCTACAAACCGAAGCGCACCGATTATCTTTTTCATATTGACTCTACGGTCCTAATGCGTTTCGTGATTGAAGGATGGCTGTAAAACAGGAACTCGATCAGTGGATGCGGCTCTGCATCTGCCAGGTTAAGCGCTGCCAGCTTTTTCAACGCAGAAATGAACGCTTTCCTGTTGTCGGTCTTTTCCACTGCATAGGCATCGGCTTGGCGTTCGTGTTTTCGGGATATAATGTTGCCGATCGGTGTTGTCACTAGGCCATACACTGAAAGCCAAAGTGCCAACAGCGGCAGTGCCGCAAGGTTAGTAATGCCGGAAAAACCAAGCACCGCGAGCGACCATTCATACAACTGTGCAGTAACACCAAGACCGATGAAAGTCGAAAGCACACCTATCGCAATGCCGATCACGAGGTGCCGATGTTTGTAGTGACCCACCTCGTGTGCAAACACCGTCTCGATTTCCTCTTCAGAAAAGTGCTGCACCAGTGTGTCGCCAAGAACGATTCGTTTGGACTTCCCGATGCCCGTGAATCCCGCGTTAGCCTTCTTAGTGTTTTTGCTGAGATTGAATGAGAACACTCCTTCGATGCGCAGGCCTGCGTCCGTGCAGTGATTCACAAGGCGATCCTTAAGAGATCCATCTTCGACTGGCGTAAACTTGTAAAAAAGTGGCATTATAAGAATTGGGGCAACTCGAGCGAGCACGACAGAGATTAATGTAAGAGCGATACTCACTGGAAGCCACCACAAACCACCGTACGTATTCAAACAGTAGTATAACAGGAGCAAGACAATGACTATGAGAGGAAGGCTCACGAGGGAGCCTTTCAGGCGTTCCCAAGCCCATCGGCCCAGCGACTGATTCGAGAGCCCGTAGCGGTGCTCAATGTAGTAGCTGCTATAAAAACCGATAGGAAGAGTTAACAGGATTCTCAGTAATCCAACCCCGAAGGCGAAGACGATAAGGGCGATATACTCGTTTGAGGTAAAGGAGTTCGCTAACGCATTGATCTCTCGCGACAGGTTTGAGCTCACAAGCCAAAGCAATAACCCAAATGAGAGCATCCACGCGCTGAAACCGCTGAGGAGTTTAATGCGATTGTAAGTCTTTGCTTTATGAGGATCTTGGAGGGGTGTATCGGCAGCTTTTGAACCTAGCCCATCAGATACCATAGCATTGTACAACTTCTACCTTGTGCTTGTTTTTCAATTCTAGTCAAAACGCGACTCAAAATCAAGGTTGGGGGCAGCAATGAATGCATTCGCAGCAATGAAAAATCTACGCCGTTACTTTATCAAAAGTAAGAAAATATGGTGTGGTACCACGCTTGCCAACGGTCGGTGGGAGTGATGGCATAGAGCACGGTGACTGCGAAGATCACAATTGTTCGCCAAGGGACAACACGGTATCGGCCGTTAATCCATGTGCGGAAAAGTCTGATGAGGTTTGTCATGGTCAACTAGCAAAATGGGTGACGTGGAGTGTAGACTGCTCAGGCCGCGTTAAGAAGTCCCTCCGTTCTGAGCATAACTTATTAGCTTGTCTCCAAATTTGATCCAGGATGTGGGACAAGATTGGTGAGAATTGATCCTGGTAACATTTAGGGACGTGGTTAAGAGAATAAGACAAACTCGACTAGAAGTGCTGCAAGTCCAGAGAGAACTCCCAACAAGATCAGAGCTAGCTTTGACTGAGTTTTCATGAATTCCCAGCTAATAGACTTCTTTGTTTGAAACATCGCTAACCACAGTAAGGCCACGCCAATTATGTTCGTTGCGATGTACGCCAAGAACGCAAGCACGCTAATAACGTATTAAGACGAAATGAGATAAGAACTCTGCGATTGATATACTGATCGGTATGTTTATGAAGGAGTCATTATACAGAGAGATCGGTGAAAGTAAGTAACCTAACCAAAATAGTGGTAGGGTATACCATCGCAAGCCCAGCCTTATTTTCTTGTACAGCGAACTTAGTTTCATCCCTCGATACAGAATAAGAGACGGTGTGTGAACCTTCCCGTATTGATCTATTTCCTGCGTGAATTTCTTGATATCCTCAGAAGGGGGCGGGAAATTGGTCCATACGATGGCAGGACAATCCCTGACATTAATATCGAAAAGTAGTTGTTCTCGAACCCCCTGCCATTCTTGCTCAATGACTTTCCGGTCCCAGATGTTCGACAACCGGAGTGCCTCATCTCAGCGTTTAGTCTGGCGTCATATTCGTACATGGCGGTAAAGATAACCCTGATGCTCATATCTTCCTCGAGCCAGAGGGGTAGCTTTGGAAAATCAGAAATTAAAAATGAGCGTTGCGGAATTAACAAATTGCCAAAGAAGATCATGTTTTTGTGTCCCCATGGATATGACTTCAGGAGACAAAGTGAAGAAGTGCGAATATCTCTTCCATCATTTGCTCGAAAGTACTGGCTTTTTATGCTCGCCAGCAAGTTCTCTGACAAGCTAGCGGGCTCGTAATCAGGATGACGCCCAACAAAAGTCCAATCCCATATCTCAGTTGATGCAATACGCTCTGAGATTGGTTTTGAAAGTTCGGGGAGATCGTCATTGACAATCCTAATGATGAATGGGGTTGTAATCGAAGATAAACGCGTATCTAACTAGCGTATAAACTGACCGAGTTTCATGGGCGGCGTTGGCCAGTACTTAGTCTTTATGGCGAGAACAAGCGCAGTACAAACTACAAATCCAGCAAACATCGTAGTTGGTTCTAGAAAGATATTCAGAAGATCCTCAGGAGAACCACCTTGCAAGATGCGAACTGTCGCCCATATGATTACGATAACACCCAAGATAAGGTATCTGTACTTATTGGCCCAGTCTAGAAATCTTTGCATAATCGACCCTCAGGAAATATTTGTGTGGGACATGACTCTGTAGGTGATATATAGTAGATAGATAGCTACAAGAACAAGTCCGTTAATGCGACTAATCCGCTCGGAAAACGCAATCAAAGCAATAAAGAGGAAGGAGCAGATACCTACCATAATGTAGTCAACGATGATTCCTTGATCTGTTGTCAGATCTTCTCCCAAAACCAGCAAAGTTGCACTTAGTATAAACAAGACGTTGAAGATATTGCTACCGAGCAAATTACCGACGGCGATGGAGTTCTCGCCCTTTTTTACGGCCACTATGCTTGCCATTACGTCAGGTATAGACGTCCCAAACGCTATGATTGTTAAACCAAGAATTGTGTCTGAAACGCCCAGGTGTTTGCCAATTCCTATCGCACTTTGGATTACTAGTTCACCTCCAGCATAAAGAGCACCGCATCCTATCACAAACAGTAGAAGACCGAAGATGAGTTTTCCTTTTTGTATAGCTTCGGACTTTTCTGGAACTTCCATTCTTTGTTTCGCAACGAAAAGATATGTTACAAACAGTAACAAGAAAAAGCCTGCACTCCAAAAAGGTAGCTCTTGCTCAGCGTCAGTCAAGACGAGCAAGAGTACAAGCAGTGGTGCAATTGAGAAGTACCCTAAGTAAATCCAAAACTTCTTTTTGGCGACCACTAAGCCACCTATTACTGCACAGCCACCAAATCCGATACAGATATTTGCAAGATTACTACCAGAAACGTTACTGAGAAGAAATCCTGAATGACCTTCGTAAGCAGCAACAAGATTTACAAATAGTTCGGGCGAACTGGTTCCAAAAGCAACTAACACAATTCCTACAACTACCCTGGAGATCCGGAGGTTCGCTGCAATTCTAACTGCCCCGCGAACCAACCATTCCGCACCATAATACAAGACAACAAAACCGGTAATAATCACCAAAAGTGGTATCAGCATGTGTCTTTCACGCGTCTAATTCTGCTACCAGTTTGCGATAATTACAGCGTTCAAAGGCAAGTTAGTTCTCCCGAATTATTTGTCCAGGTGATCCTTCAGCCACGCAGCGAAATCGGTAAGGCTCTCTTGACTGATTTGATGACCCATGGGATATTCCTTGTATGTAAACTTTGATTCCGTCTTGCTGAGTAATTCCTTCGCGCGCCGTCCAAGTTGTGCGGGAATGACAGGGTCGTTCGCTCCATGGGCGATGAAGAAATCCAAACCGGAGCTTTCATTCCACCGTAGCGTGAGATGTGTTCCCTCCGGGATGTACCCGCTATTGGCGATTACCCCCCGGAACAGGCTGGCTTGGGTAAGCGCAAGCGAATATGACATGACTGTTCCCATACTGAAGCCTAGCAAGTAAAGATGCGAACGGTCGATTGGATAGTGCGTCAGTGCGTCGTTCACAAAAGCCGATAATTTTTCATAGCTTTCTTTGAACATGGTCGGCTCAGGGGTCCCGACAGTTCCTATGTCGTACCAGGTGTATCCGCCCCCATAGGGAAAAGGAAACGGTGCGCGGACACTGAGTATGAATAACCGCTCGTCAAGGTACGGCGCAAGACCCAGCAGATCCTCTTCGTCCGCACCTCGACCGTGCAGCATGATCAATGTGGGATGGGTGGTGCTTGTCGAATTTTCAGGTGGAAGGATGCGGTGTACAAGAGTTGTAGTGATCGTTTTCATTTGGATTCTACAACTAGTGCTACGTGGTGAGTCGTTCCAATTCTCCAGTGTCCTTGCGCGACATTTTTCCATACACGGTATGTGAGCAAAGTGCCGGGAATCCTCAGTTCATCTCCAAATATAGACGTGGTAAGCGTCTGTGTCATCGAATTTGACAGTCTTCTTCACCAAGTGGAATGCAAAGATTTTGTGTAGAAATGCACTGTTCTCTGTGTGTTTGAGGATACGATCGTAATGTTGTGAATGTTAAGAGAGGTGTGCTAGGTTCATTTTTGTAATATGATGCTTGACCTTTTGTAAGGTATCATTCGTCTTACATCAATCCAATACGTCCCACAGGAAACTTACTCTTTTGTTCTCCTATACTTCTCTTTGTATTTTTCGTACAGCATTGTATGCCTGCTCGTCAGATCAATCTTTCGGCCTTGGATGAATTCCATTTCAACGTTATTGATTATCTCCAGTGGATCTCCTGTTGTGACGATCAGCGTCGCATCTTTGCCGACTTCAAGTGAGCCTATCCGATCAGCAACACCGAAGATCTGGGCTGGATAAAGAGTGATTGCTTTCAGTGCTTCCTCCTTTGGCAATCCATAAGCTGCAGCCATGGCGGCATGGTACGGGAGGTTACGTTCGCTAGCCGGACTACCTCGAGTGATGATAGCAAATTGGATACCCGCATCGTGTAGCTTGGCAGGAAGTACAAACGACTCATCGTATGCTTCGAACCGTCGCATCGGAAGTCTATGAATCCCTCCTGCCAGGACGGGGATGTTTTTCTTCTTCAACAGATCGGCGACCCTCCAGGCATCGTATCCGCCACCGATAATGATCCGAATGTTTTCCTGCTCTGCCCAAGCAACTGCTGCTTGAATTTGCTGAACCTCAGTTGCCCATACAACCACTGGTACTGTTCTTTCGAGCACGGGGATCATTGCCTCCCAGCGCATGTCAACGTCGTGGTACGGTACATCCTCTTGAGCTTCAGCTTTCTTGGCGGTCATGTACGCACGCGCATTGCGAAAGGCGTCTTTGAGCTCCTGTAGCGATTTGTCGCGTTCGTTCTTCTGCTCCTCTTCGGACCTTGTGAACCACGGCGCTGTAATGATGGTCATGCGAGGCCAGCTCACATACATTGCAGCCGGTGCTTTAAATGTCATCTCTTCCCATGTCCATCCATCCATCATCATCATAGCGGAAGTTCCGGAAATCAGTCCACCAGAAGGAGATGTGACCATCATTGTTATGCCGTTTGCCCGTGCCACCGGAATCAGTTCAGATTCTGGATTCACAGCCACCTCTGCTCTGATGTTCGGATTGATGTCGCCTGTCTCAGTCCTGTCACGCGTAGCGCGGACGGCTCCAATCTCAATCAGTCCGATGTACGTGTCTGCGCTGATGAGGCCAGGATAGATATGCTTTCCTGAGACGTCGATTATTTCCGCGACTTCAGGAATGGTTGCGTTTGCGCCAAGATCGATGATCTTACCCCCGTCAAATACTATCGTTCCTTCGACCGAGGGACCAACGACCTTATGGATGGTTCCTCCGACGAGAGCGATGGTGTGGTCTTGCGGTTTTGCCGGGATCTGGTCTGATCCGGCCGCAGAATAAGTTGACACAAGGATACACAACGCTACTGTTACCACTACTTTGACAATCTGCTGAGCACAAAGGATTTGTTTTCTTCTCATGGTTGGTCCTCCTTAAGATTGCTCTCAAGGCTTGAATGATCAAAGCCACTGCCTCTTTTTGGACTTTTGGTTGCCTCGCCTTTTCCTTTGTCCTTCGTCTTTTTTAGTACTTTTTGTATCAATACAGCTCGTTGTTGTTGTGTCTGTTCGTACAACTCATGAGCCTCTTCTACATCGAAGAACTTGCGTCCGTCAATCCATGTTTGTTCGCATATTGAGTAAGTGGAAAGTGGATTCCCGCTCCACACGACGAAGTCAGCGTCTTTGCCCGGCTCTATCGAACCAACCCGGTGATCGACTTTCAACTGCTTTGCAGGATTGAGCGTTACAAACTTGAGCGCATCCTGCTCAGGAACACCGCCGTATTTGACGGCCTTGGCAGCCTCCAGGTTCATTCTCCGCGCAAGCTCATCGCTATCGGAATTGAATGAAACAACAACGCCCTGTTCGTACATAAGTGCTCCGTTGTACGGGATAGCATCGTACACCTCAAATTTGTACGCCCACCAATCGCTGAATGAGGAACCACCAACACCGTGTTTCGCCATAATGTCGGCTACTTTATATCCTTCAAGAATGTGTTGGAACACTTGTACCTTGAATCCAAAGTCTTCGGCGACCCTCATCAACATGAGGATCTCATCCTGACGGTACGAGTGACAATGAATGAAGCGTCCGCCTCGCAGGATGTCAAGGATGGCATCCAGTTCCAGGTCGCGACGCGGAGGGATTCCAGATCCCTCCTTCTGAAACTTCTTCCATGCTTTCTCATAATCCAATGCAGCGCGGAACTCATCGCGCATGATCTGCTCTACGCCCATACGGGTTTGTGGATACCGTGTGATATACCGATCTCCCCAGTTGGACTGCTTCACGTTTTCTCCAAGGGCAAATTTTATCGTCGGCGGAGCACCTTTGAATTTCAATCCATCCGGAGGCATTCCCCATCTCATTTTTATTACCTGGCATTGGCCGCCGATTGGATTTGCCGAGCCATGCATGACATGTGCTGTTGTGAGACCTCCAGCGAGCGCCCGGTAAATACTAATGTCGTCACTGTCGATTACATCACCGATCCGCACCTCGGCGCTGATTGCCTGACCAGCCTCATTGAGGCCTCCTGTTCCGGCCATGTGTGAGTGCGCGTCAATCAAGCCCGGTGTGACGTGCTTTCCTGTTCCATCAATCACAAGTGCATCTGACGGGATCTTAAGGCCCTTGCCTACCTCGACTATTTCCCCTTTTTTCACAACCAGATCACCGTTTTCTATTTTGCCGTTTGAGCCGCACGTCCAGATCGTTGCATTCTTTACTACGACAGCATCAGGAAGATATGGCAAGTCTGGCCTCCCGAATTCGCCGTGAGGGTACACAGGTGGAAATGATGCCATCTCCGGAGTCTTGGGTTTTGACGTATCGGGTTCAGGCGTGAATGGTGCGGTTCTTTTTGCGGACCATACAAATGTTTTGCCGTCTGCCCATTCTCCATTTCCGATGAGATTTTGAGCAGCCACGTTTGCCGTCATCCGCACTACGCCCGGGTATCCCAACGAATCTCCTGTGAAGCTAAACGAGAGTCTCAGGTTGGAGAATGAGGCTTTTGTTAACTTGGCTTCTTTTTTCTTGGTTATCGTTCCTTTCAGTGTGTCTACCTCACCTTTCAGGTCTAGCATGATCGTGTCAGCTTCAGGTTGATCTGCTATGTTTACAATCCAACCACCTCGTGGGTCAACTTCAGGGATCGGATTCACCTCGTATTTTTTCCCATCGATCCATGTCTCGCGAATTTTTGTCTTCTCATCGAATAAATCGCCGTCAGTGACAATGAAGTTCGCAACTTTTCCAACCCCCAGCGAGCCGAGTTGTTTATCGACGCCGAAAAAGCGGGCAGGCATGATTGTAAGCGCCGCTAGCGCTGCATCCTTTGAAAGCCCGCGCTCGACAGCTCTGCGCACATGGGTCAGGAAAGTCTCTTGGTCCTTCAATGTAGCAGAAGTCAATGCGATTGGTATACCTGCTTCATGGAGACGTTTTGGATTTTCCGGAGCTTCGTCCCAATGCCTCAGCTCAGTGAGAGAAACTTGTAGTGCCTCCTCTGGTGTCTGGACAGATGGTACGTCGGGAAAGTTTATCGGGAGAACAATAGATCTTTGTGTAGCCTTTACCGCATCAAGACGTTTGTACTCATGACCGCTTCCCCTTACGATCAGCTTGAGCGAGAATTCTTCAGCGATATTGTGCGCTCGCAGGAAGTCCAATTCATCCGATGCTTCAATAGCGATAGGTGTTTTCCTTGTGATCACATCTTGCAGTGCAGCAAGGGTTTCGTTGAATTCGGGACGAGTCAACTTTGGATCTTCGTCGTACGCCTGGTGTGCCTTTTGATACCATTCTGCATCAAGGAGAGTCTGTCGGATGAGGGCAATGACGCCCATTAATGAACCCGGGTAAGTCTCGCGGCCGCGTTGGCGTTCAAGTGCAATGTGGTGTGCGACCTTGGCCCGTACAATTTGCTCATTGGCCTTTCCATCTGCCAGGTTTACTAAAGCACTTGTCCCTTTGAATATTCCTTCCGTGGGGACAATGAGAGCTGAAGTGAAACCCAGCTCTCGGAGCTTCTTTGCTTTCTTTGAATCTGGCCTGAATAACTCATCGGCATGTTGATGTGCCATCACGGCACTGCTCCAGTATCCGGTGCCACGCGGCTCGGGAGCTTTTCTCTCCTCTCGCTGTGGATTGTCCGTACCAGGCTCTGGAGCTTTCGGCAGGCCATAATCAGAGTACGAGTCGATCAACCCGGGATAGATAGTCATGCCCTTCAAGTCTCGCACATGTGCATCCGCCGGTGGAGTAACGGAACCAACGGATTCAACTTTACCGTCACGGATGACAAGCGTCCCCTTTTCAACCACTTTGCCCGGTGCCTGAATTATTCGAACGTTAGTCAATGCATAGACGGTGGGCGTGTTTTCTCGAATGCCTTCAACGGGAATGGTTTGACCAGCCGCTCGTTGGCTGGGGGCGAGCAGGACAAGGAAAACTTGGAGAATTGCAAAGGGGCAGTTAACAGGATGTGAGGTCATAGTGACTCCCTAGTTTGTAACGGTATGAAGTGTAGAAGTGGAGTTCGATGAGACAATTGTATGAGTTATTTTGCTGTAGGTTCAAAGAGAGGTGAATAGACATCAAAGTCCTTCTGATTGAAAACTACAAAGCGAACCTCCTTCAATTGTGGATTTTCCTTGGCGAAATTGGCAACGACACTGAAAGCGATCTTAGAAGCGCTCTCGATAGGGAAGCTGTAGGCACCAGTGCTAATGGATGGGAAGGCGACGGTTTGAACTTTGTTCTCAACGGCGAGGCGAAGGCTGTTGCGGTACGCGTTCCTTAAGAGTTCATCTACACTATGCTTGCCGCCGTGCCAGACTGGACCGACTGTGTGGATAACATAGCGTGCCTTGAGTCGTCCACCGTTCGTAATCACCGCCTCGCCTGCTGAGCACTCGCCTTGCTTTGCGCGGATTGCTTTACATTCCTCAAGGATCTGTGGACCTCCAGCACGGTGGATTGCGCCGTC
>JAPUKJ010000065.1 GCA_027295705.1 Ignavibacteria bacterium
GGTCTTTTTCTTCAGACCCCTACCCCTGAGAAGATAAGCGAGCGTTTGCCTTGGTCCGATGCGCCGTGCCCGATCGAAGTAATAGCGGGCTCTTTGCCAAAGCCGGTAGGCCAATGATGTGCCAGGCGTAGGACGTCTTGAGCCAGGTGCCCTGGACTCGCAGAGAGCCAGCAGGGCCACTTTCTGCCCCTGCCTCTGCAGCTGGTGGGCCATCTCAAAGGCAACCAGGCCCCCAAGACCATGACCGCCCAGGTAATAGGGACCCTCAGGCTGGATCGCTCTCACACTCTTGATGCTGTGAGCGGCCATATCCTCGATCCGAACCAAGGGCTGCTCTCGATCCAGGTCCTGATACACGACCCGGTACACCGGCTGGTCCGGGCCCAGCCGGTTCCCGAAATGGCTTGGGCCAGCCAAAAAGAAAAATGGTGGCTTCGAGCCGTTGGGTTGGAGCGGCACCACGGAAGCCCAATCCCGCGACGGGTCTTCCTTCTTCCGCAAGGTCTCCGCCAGTTGCTCAACCGTCGGGGCCTGGAAGAGGGCCATGACAGGAAGCGTGCTTCCAAGAACCTTTTCGATTTGATGAACGAGCTTGACAGCGAGCAGTGAGTGGCCTCCCAGCTCGAAGAAATTGTCGTGCACGCCTAGCGCCTCAAGTCCGAGGACATCGCTCCAGATCTCGGCCAGCACTTCTTCCACTGGATTTCGCGGGGCGACATACGTCTCTTCCAGCTCGGGTCTAGCCTGCTCGGGCTCCGCCAGTGCCCGGCGGTCCACCTTCCCATTGGGCGTCAGTGGAAGGGCCTCCAGCATCACGAATGCCGAAGGCACCATGTAGTCGGGCAGCTTCTTCTTCAAATGCAAGCGCATGTCTTTCATTGCCGGCGCAGAAAAATCTTTCGCAACAACATATGCCACCAGTCGCTTCTCATCCGTGGAATCTTCCCTTGCCATTACAACACTCTCTTTGACATCCGGGTAATCATTAAGCAACGTTTCTATCTCGCCCAACTCAATACGGAATCCTCTGATCTTCACCTGATGGTCAAGCCGACCTACAAATTCCATGTTGCCATCGGCCAGGTAGCGGACCAGGTCTCCCGTTTTGTACAGCCGCGCGCTTGCCTCCCCGCTGAAGGGGTCTGAGATGAACTTTTCTACTGTCAACTCAGGTCGGTTGAGATAGCCTTGGGCCAGACCATCTCCACCGATATGAAGCTCTCCCGGCACTCCAATCGGCACAGGCCGCAACTCACGGTCCAGAATGTAGACACGCGTGTTGGCAATAGGACGACCAATGGGAACACACGACAGTGACTGACTCCCGTTTGTATCGTACCAAGTGGAGTCGGCAGACACTTCTGACGAACCGTACAGGTTGATAAGAGTACTCTCAGGCATCTTCTCTCGAAAGCGCTGCAGAAGTTCTAGCGAGAGAGCTTCGCCACTGGTCACCCACATCTTTAGTCTAGGCAGCTTGCTCTGAAGATCGTCGTAGGCGTTCAGGATAACCCGCAGTAACGAAGGCACCAACACGATGCGGCTGACATCATGCGCAGCCAGGCTTTGAACCAGTTGATAGGGATCCTTCAGCGTCTCATCAGCAATCACGACGATTCGAACGCCCTGGAGCAACGGCCCAAAGATCTCCCAGACAGAGTCCAAAAAGTTCAAGGTCGTCTTCTGACAACAAATCTCTCCTGCCCTGAAGGGGTAGGTCTCCCACATCCACATAAAACGATTGACCGCACCTTGATGGAGGCCGAGGACCCCCTTGGGTGTCCCCGTCGAGCCCGAGGTGTAGATCACGTATACCGCATCGTCAGCCTTTTTCTCGGTGACCAGGTTCTCATCGCCGTGTCGGGCAATGGCCGCCCAGTCTTTATCTACACAGACGACCTGTGCCCCGTGTTCCGACAGACCATCAACTAAATCCTCCCGAGTCAGCACGACGGGGGTCCGAGCATCCGCCACCATAAAGGCCAACCGCTCTTGCGGATAGGCAGGGTCCAGCGGGACATACGCCCCGCCCGCTTTGAGAATGCCTAGCAGCCCCAGCACCATCTCCACGGAACGCTCCAGGCATATACCCACCAAGGTTTCCGGTCCGACGCCTTGTTTCTTCAGATAATGGGCCAATTGGTTCGCCTGCCGGTTCAGCTCCCGATACGTTAGTTGTCGGTCTTCAGAGACCACCGCAACAGCTTCTGGTGTCCGTTCCACCTGAGTCTCAAAAAGCTCATGGATGCATTGATCCTTCGGGTAGTCCACCCTTGTGTTATTCCATTCCGCCAGTAATTCATGGCGCTCGGCTTCAGTCAGGTATGGCAACTCCGAAAGCCGCTTGTTTGGATTGGCGACTATGCCCTCCAGCAACGTCTCGAAATGACCCAGCATCCTAGTGATCGTGGCGGATTCAAACAGATCGCTGTTGTATTCCATCGAAGCCTTCAACTCGTTCCCCTTCTCCGCCATATAGAGCGTCAAATCAAATTTGGCCGTTCCGGTGCCGATACTCATTGGAGTAAGGGTCAGGCTCGAAAGCTCCGAGGGTAATCCTGGGAAATTCTGGAAGGCGAACATCACCTGGAAAAGTGGGTTGCGAGCCAAATCCCGATCAGGATGTAGTTCTTGCACGAGTCTATCGAATGGGACCTCGTGATATGCTATGGCATTAAGAGCCACCTTGCGCACCCGATGTAGCAACTCCCGAAACCTGGGATTGCCCGAAAAGTCAGTACGCAAGACCAGCGTGTTGACAAAGAACCCAATCAGCCGTTCTGTTTCAGGTTGACTCCGACCAGCAATGGGCGATCCCACCACTATGTCATCCTGCCCAGTGTAGCGATGCAGTAGCGTTTGAAACGCCCCGAAAAGGGTCATGAACAGTGTAACCCCTTCTCGGCGGCTCAGTGTTTTGATCGCTTCAGTCAGCGCCGCGGGCAGCACCAAAAATTGGCGCTTACCTCGATAGGTCTGCACCTGTGGTCTAGGATGGTCAGTTGCGATCTCCGTCACGGGAGGAGCACCGTCAAGCTGGTGCTTCCAATATGAGAGTTGTTTGCTGAAAACCTCTCCCTGGAGTCTGTTTCGCTGCCACAGAGCAAAGTCGGGGTATTGAATGGGCAACTCAGACAAAGGTGAAGACTTGCCGCTTGAAAAGGCCTCATACAGAACCGCAAGCTCTTGAAAGAGGACTCCCATGGACCAGCCATCAGAAACGATATGATGGATTGTCAGAAGGAGAATTTCACTATCTTCGCTCAGTCGCAGTAACCGAGCTCGGACAAGGGGACCTCGGCTGAGATCGAAAGGCCGTCGGGCTTCCTCTGTAGCCAGTCGACGGGTCCTATCCTCGCGTTCGACCTCAGGGAATTCACTTAGCTCCACGACCGAAAGTGGCAACTTCAGTTCCGGGGCTATGACCTGCAGCGGCTCTCCATCAATTTCCGGAAACGTAGTTCGCAGCGCTTCATGACGTTTGACGATCTCATTGAGACTTCGTTCCAGTGTCTCCACATCAAGCACACCACTCAGACGAACAGCCGACGCAATATTGTAGACAGAACTACCTGGCTCCAACCGGTCGAGAAACCATAGACGCTCTTGGGCAAAGGACAACTTGCAAGGACCAGACTCGGTCCTTCGAGAAACTGGCGTCGCTCTTTGGACGTGAATACCCTTTCCTTTGAGACGCCGGGCGAGAAGTTCACTTCTCTCCGAGGATAGAGTGTCTCTTATTTTGAAGGAGTTAGCCATTTGTATTTTTCAACTTTTTCAAAATCCTTTGTAGTCATGATCTCACTCTCCGAGCTTCCGCTTCACGCCGTTCTCGAAGAAGTTCTCCACGCGGCATGAGGATCACTAGGAGGCTCCCTTAAGTCGCATAGACCGATGTTCTTTGGCCACTCTAGCCACGAATCTACTAAGTGTACAGGGGTCAATGATTATGTCGCGGAACCCCCGCTCATTCTTGTCACCTGCTGCTCTTCTTCCCTCTTTCTCGAATACGCGTTCGTTTGTATTGAGCACGGTAATTTCCGATACGAACAATTTATCATTATTCTTCTAAAAGTGCTGCCTCAAGAATGTTCTAACTTTCCCTGCTTGCACGACGATATAGCAGAGGATTGCCGTCGCAAAGCTATGGGAACAATCATTTAGCCACCTTCCGTGCTATATCCTCTTCGGAGAGTTGTTCAAGTTCCTGCCAAGTCCGGGCTATTTCTTCAGCAACGTCCCGCCCACCACAGATTCCTGAGACTGCATCGGCCAATCCAGCTATCGTCGGCGTCTCAAAGAAGTTGTGCACGGGAAATTCCACCATAAAAACACCGTGCATTCGAGAGATAGCCTGAGTTGCCAGGAGTGAGTGACCCCCCAACTCAAAGAAATTATCGTGAATGCCTACACCTTCAAGATCCAGAACCTGCATCCAAATACCTGTCAGGACTTCTTCCAAAGAAGTTCGAGGAGGCACAAAGCTCAGGATGCCCAGGAGTCCCACCACTATATCAACCGAGCCCTCTCGCAAATCCCACCCACACCTCCTCAAGCGTGATGACATTCATCAAGAACACCATCGTATGTTGCTAACGACATTCGTAATCTATCCTATAGTCAGCGATTACCGATCGGTATTTTTCTTGTCCTTTTTTTCAGCATCCTTTATCTCAATAGGCTCGTAAACAGGGATTGCAAACTTGAGGGTTTGCTCACAGAATTCCTTCCACTCAGAAGTCACTTTGTCAAAAATGATATTCTCATCAACAAAGATCCCATCTGTCACCGTGTAGTCTTCCTGGAGGTACAAGAAGTCTTTGTCGGTCAATTTCCTAACGGTCTCCACCTCTTTCCCATCGACCTGTTGCTTTTCCTTTCTAGCATTTTGAATATTCTCACTCCACCCACTGTACTGACGCAGTCTCTGGAGTGGATAAGCCTTACAGTATTTTCCCATCTTGGTCATCATTCATCCTCCGAATATCATAGATAATGAACCTCAACAGTGACTTGTGATGATGTGGATCCATAGTAATGTGTGGGCACGCAGGCGATTAGAGTAATGAGGCTTATTCTAAGTGCCTACAGTAGTTGCTACTACTCTTTCACAGGCTCCAGGTGTCCTTGACCTGCCAACGTTTTCAAATCAATATCAGCGATGCACCGAACTTTTACGTAATTAAGTGTCAACCCGCCCTCAAGATGAACGTTCCCCGCCTGGTCATCGAACTTCGCCTGACTTAAATCGCTCGCGTCTCGGTCAAGCCTGACTCCCAGCTCAGTTCCCCCCCTTGTATCGGTGAACTTGATATGAACATATCCTCGGTCGATACACTCTTTGAGAGCCTGAACAGTCTTATCGGGTCGTAGGCCTGCCTCAACAGAATGATCCCCATGGGACAGAAATTTTACCAGATCGTCTCGAGGGTCTTTCGGTTTTGACGCGGCTTCTGCTTTCCGTCTCGCTGCTTCCCTTTCGAGCTCCGGACGCCGAGCCTCCATTTCTGCCATCTTTTTCCGCAGGCTCTGCGGTCTCATGTCGGTCCACACTTCCTTGATGTATTGCAAACACTCCGCCTTCGGACCACTTTTGCCGACATCCTTCCAGCCGAGAGCGTTTTCCTTATCGACCGGCCATATCGAGTATTGTTCTTCGTGATTTACAACTACCTTGTAAATCGTTTTATCCTCATTGTCATCTTTATTCATTTGACCTCCAAGGATTGGTTATTAGTTGTTGACCCGAATCGAGTTGATGAACTTTACTAGAATTACTACAACATGAACTCCCCTAGCCACTGCCAACATTTCGCTTAGTGCCTTGGTGCCTTTGTGGCAGAACAAATTATCACCGGTTGGCTGTTTGTAGCGGAAGAATGTTTCTATCCTGCCTGCGTTTATCGATGTACAGCTTCTCTCAAAGAGACCTGACGCCGCACGACTCTGCGGCCAGGGAGGCCTAAGTGTCCCCTGTCTCGTTCAAAATGAAACCTCTCAACCCTCCCTCGCTCGTCCCCCGATAGCGTTGTTCCGGACCGTGAGTGGGAAATGAATATCGTTCAAAGAAGACCCAAACATGAATTGCGTCTGTCGTCAACTCCAGGTCCGAAGTCCTAGGGCTAAACGACAGATCACTTCGATCGCAACGTCGTTCTTTGTACGAACGTATAGACGTTCCTGGTGCTCGTTGCTGGAATACGCTGTGATTATCCCATCGAACACATGATGCTCTAGACACAGACACAAAACAGCAGAATCATTATAGTCGATCATAGTGTCAACTCCACACACAAGGCTTATTTGGAGGCCAGGACTGCGCGGCGAATTACAGGCTAGCCAGTGAAAGGGGATGAGGTTCTAAAGAAAGGTTACTTTCTGAGCAGTATTTCCGCTTGTACTATAAGTGTCTGCGGACACGCGCAGGAACTCCAGCGACGACGACATTTGATGGTATGTCCGTCGTAACCACGCTGCCTGCACCAACAATTGAGTTTTCCCCTATCGTGACGCCACACAGGATTGTGGCACTGGTACCGATCGATGAGCCCCGCTTTATATGTGTAGGGACGACATTCCAATCGGCTTCATTTTGCAGGCGGCCCCCAGACGTAGACTGGGGATATTTATCATTGATAAACGAAACATTATGGCCTATGAAGACATCGTCTTCGATCGTTACCCCCTCGCAAACAAAAGTGTGGCTGGAGACCTTCACATTTCGACCTATCTTTGCATTCTTCTGAATTTCGACAAATGAACCTATTTTCGAATTATCCCCGATCTCACACCCATAGAGATTAACATACGCAAAGATCTTTACTTCCTTCCCCAGCTTAACGTCTGATGATATTCGCTGATACAGATCCATTGTGTCTGTCGCTAAGAGTCAACTTGAAAACCTAAGCGCTGGTCCCCCGCAGTGCGGAACGCATGAGGCACGCGCTCTCCGTTTTCGCCACCACAAAGAGTGACCAGTTGTCCTCCTGACTTCAGAGACTGGTTCGCTGCCTCCAATATCCTTACTATGTTCAGTCCCGCCTGCCCATCTGTTAGCGGTCGCTTGCCGGTTCGAATAGAGTTGACAAATTCTGCTGCCATTAGACTCAATGCTTCCGTTGGCTCGACATGAGGAGCAAACATGTCACCTGTCCTGTATTGTACTAACGTCCTGTACACTGAATCCTTGCCGTTGGTCTCCACACCTTTATTGTACAGTTTGATCTTTTCACTGGGTTCCATATCGTCGTAAACAACCATTAGCTTACTTCCGCCCATGAGAATCTTCCGGACTTTAACCGGCGAAATCCAGTTAACATGAAAATGGGCAATGATGTTGTCCGGGAAATTCACCGTTATGTACGCCATATCCTCTTGATGGTTGAAATGACTGGCACCTACGGCCAATACCGAAAGCGGGCTTCGCTCGATCAAGAAATCCATTATTGAAACATCATGAGGAGCAAGATCCCAAATTACATTGGTGTCATGTTGAAATAATCCAAGGTTTACTCGAACAGAATCGAAATACAGAATATCTCCAATCTCCCCGCGGCTGACGAATTCTTTCATTTTTCGTACTGCAGATGTATACACGAAGGTGTGATCAACCATCAGCTTGAGTCTGCTCTTTTCCGCATATTCGATGAGCGATTCTGCATCAGCTGTTTTCAACGTAAGAGGTTTCTCGACAAGGAGGTGCTTACCAGCCTGAAGAGCTTTCATTCCTAGCGGATAGTGTGTAGAAACCGGGGTTGCAAGTACGATAGCATCCACATCTGCGCGATTCAGAATTTCATCGTACGATGATGAAACCTCCACACCGTGAAATCGCTGTTGAATTTTGTCCAGTCGCTTTTTCTGCACATCACAGCATATGACGCCGTCGACACCTTCAGTCGACACGAAATTCCGAACAAGATTCGGACCCCAGTATCCTAGTCCTACAATTGCAATCTTCATGAACGTTTTCCCCCTGTGTTGATCATTTGCCGCCGATCCCCAAGAGCATCGCCGGAATTGTCTTGAAAATTAGCAAAACATCTAAATGAAAAGAAACATTGTGTACGTAAAACAGGTCAAGGATCACCATATCACGAAATCCTACCTTACTCCGTCCCAATACCTGCCAGACACCGGTACACCCGGGTGTTACACTCAGACGCCTCTTGTGCCACTCTGCGTAGTTCTTCCATTCATAGGGGAGGCAAGGTCGAGGACCAACAAGACTCATATCACCTTTCAGTACGTTTATTAGTTGAGGTAACTCATCAATGCTAATTTTGCGGAGAAATCTTCCGACTCGTGTAATTTTTCGATGGTCGACAATCTTGGTCGACGTAGGAACATCGTTCTTATTTTCCTGTATGAACCTACGTAGTTTCTCCTCCCGAGATCTGTCTTTGTCACTCCCGACATTCATAGAACGGAATTTGTAAAACGTGAAAGGCTTTCCGTCCTTCCCTATGCGTGTTTGCTTGAACAACACAGGTCCCGGGGAATCCAACTTGATCGCTATTGCGACCAACAGAAACAAGGGGGAAAGAATGATCAATCCAAGAGTGGCTAGAATTAGATCACCTAGCCGCTTCAATGCCGGCTGCCCCAGGTAGGGCGCGGAGTTCACCACCCCAAAAAGGGGCACATCGCCGTAGCTTTCCTGATACATACGCTGAGGAATTATCTCGAATTGCTCAGATCCTATCGTCACCGATGCCTTAGTCTTTGCACATAAGTCCAGTTTCTCCAAAAAACCATCATCTGGCTCGTTCTCCAAGCACAATACAATTTCATTAACGCCAAACTCCTCCACCACGCTTGCAGCATTCGTCATATTCCCCAACACCTTGATACCTGGAAGAACAACTGATCCTACAGGTTTATTGTCATCAAGAAAGCCAATAGGGCGCAAGCCAAATGGATTTTTTTCATTCAAACTTGATGCAAGCCGTTTGCCTGTTGGTCCGGCCCCGGCAATCAAAGCTAGCCGGGAGGAGAGGCCGTTGGCCACAATGAGTTTCAGAATCGTGCGGAAAATGAGTATACGTGTCGTAATCATCAGTACGAAGCTGGCAAGGAAGAAGTAGATGACAACAAGCCTTCCATCGAAGACAATGTCAGACCTGGAAGCCAAGACAACAAGAGACAATCCGATCACCGAATATAAGAGAGATTTCAGAATTTGCTGTATGTGACGGTTGACAGATAAATAGATGTTAATCTTGTACAGTTCATTTATTTGGAACACGAGCAACATGATCCCGCTGTACGCAACAAAGAGTAAGAATTCTGGCACCGCAGACGCAGGTGCGTCCAATAGTGCACTGATTCCTGGCGGTGCTTGAAGTCTAATTGCGACAACAAAAGCGAAGTTGACCACAACCCAATCAAGCAACAACAGAACGTATTTGCAGTTTTTCTTTTTCAATCGATGAATTCCATAATTGAATCACAAACGTGTTTTATCTGCTGCTCAGTCAATTCGGGATACATCGGCAGCGAGAGGATTTCCTTAGACACCTTCTCAGCCACCGGAAAATCTCCTTGCCTATAACCAAGGTCTTGAAAGGCTTTCTGTAGATGAAGAGGAACAGGGTAATGGAGACCTGTTGCAACCCCTTTTGTCTCTAGATGTTTTTGCAGTTCCTCGCGGTGCGGGGTTCTGATAACGTATAGATGGTACACATGCTTTGCGTAGTTCATCTCAGCAGGCCTGACAATAACCGGCAAGCCCCTCAGGTATTCATCGTATCGACGCGCATTACGTCGGCGGGCTTCGGTCCATCCTTGCAGGTGCCGCAATTTTACTCTAAGCACTGCAGCCTGGATTGCTTCCATTCGATAATTGTGACCATAGGTTTCATGGTAATACTTTCGATCAGAGCCATGGTCACGAAACATTTTGAATTTCGCAGCGACCTCCGAATCGTTCGTTGCAACAGCTCCCGCCTCTCCATATGCACCGAGATTCTTGCCGGGATAGAAACTAAATGAGGATGCATCTGATAGACTCCCAACCTTCTTCCTCTTGTATTCAGCCAAATGTGCCTGAGCACAATCCTCCACGAGGTAAAGGCCGTGCTTCCTGGCAATCTCGAGGAGAGGGTCTAAATCAGCTGGCTGACCATAAAGATGCACGGCTACTATCGCTTTTGTTCGCGCAGTAATTTTGGCTTCGATTTCACTTGGATCAATATTGTAGCTGTCGATATCACAATCGACGAAGACTGGGGTTGCCCCGCATAACGTCGCTCCCCATGCTGTGGCTATAAAAGTATTAACCGGTATGATAACTTCGTCTCCAGGGCCAACTCCCAATGCCCAGAGAACAAGGTGATTTCCATCAGTCCCAGAACTTACACCATAACAATACCTCGCATCATGGGCTAAGGCAAACTCAGTTTCAAACTGAGTTACCTCTTCTCCGAGTATAAACGCAGCATTGTCAAGCACATTCTGGATGGCTGGATTAACTTCGCCCTTTATGGAGCTATATTGAGACTTCAGGTCAAGGAATGGAACTCTAATCATTTGCTTATCCAATTGTGATTACTGTTTTGAAATTTTCTTGGACACATCGGCGAAGATCCACCTAGCATCTCTAAGGAGACCCTATCACAACCAAGGAGCGTTATCTCCCTAGATTCAATCGAGATTCAGATTTTTTAGATTTTTTTGAGCGCTAAAACTAAAACGATGCGAATTGTTAGAGCCACTTATGCTGCAGTAGCTATTGCAAACTTGACTAGTGGAGAGGAGAACCACGAACGACACTTTGTGGGCCAAAGTGTGACATCTTCGAAAACTAGCATGCTCTCGCATGCGTTAAGATTGACCCGCCATGTTTGCCTTTCTTTAGTCGAACACAAAGCGGGGGATATATGTTACAGATCAGAACGCTTACAGCGACTGTGACTACGGGGAAAGTTGAATGTGAAACACCATTTCTCGCATTCCGGCAACAGAAAAGGATTTATGAGAACAACATGAATCCAGAGATGAAATTTACTAATCAACATTACGTATTTATTATGAAGAAGTCAACCGAAAACATCATTTTTTTTGTTTCACGTCGAGAACCGTGACACTCATCATGGGATAGTAGGCCACGTTGTGATCCCCGACAAAGGTTTGCTATCAAATAAACGGCACAATTTGGGTCAATAACCTAATCCACAAACTTGTCGTTCAGCGTGCCGTTCTCGATGGTCGTTTTGATAATTGACGAGCGAGCCGAAACAGGTCCGGCTACAACATATTCACCATCGATATTTCGGAGACAAGATGAATTCCTATCTCGCCACCATGCAGCGATATCCCGCGGCAGTGCTTGATACATGTTGCTTTTCTCTTTCATGTGAATAAGCAGACTTTCATACAATCGAAGTCGTTCCTCAGATACCATATAGTCAGGGTGTACGTTAATAAGGATAAGTCCGCCATTCCGTTCTATCCAGTCAGCTTTTTCCTTCCAAATTGAAATATCCTTCTGGCCAAGTATTTCAAACAATGTGTGGTCCTGTGGCATTGTAATCGGAAGCTCAACAAGATTTCCAATAAAGAAAGGCCAGATAGTGCAACATCCACCTGCTTGAGGTTCATATGGGTCGGTATC
>JAPUKJ010000066.1 GCA_027295705.1 Ignavibacteria bacterium
ACGATTAGTACGCGATGCAGCCATTCGACTCACAACCAAGATCACGGAACGGTTCACCTCTGCCTTCCCCACCGATCCTGTTCAAGACAGCAAAATCATCATCGACTACTTGTTGGGCAACACTAACGGCGCCGGCCAGGGCTAATCACCGAGACAAGTTCCTAGAGCCTGGCTGCACGGATCAACTGGGAATCTGGCGGAACCAGACGCTGCTTTCCGACGGCATCCTCGAGAGGGACCGTAACTGCACTGGCGAACTCTCCACGCGAAGCCGCCTCGAGAGCTACCGCGCTAAATCGTGTCCCAAGAAGTCTGTCAAAAGCTGAGGGCTACCACCCCTCTGCACTTAACCAAGAACGGTCACACGTGTTTCAAGTCCTGTTTCTTGCTCGATTCTCTTCGCAATAAGCTCTCCCATCCCACCAAGCCTGACCGGATCCGTCCGCTTCACATCCATCTCCTTCACGCTAGTATCATCGCCTGCAGGTTTACCCCTCCGCAACGCATACAATCCTGAACTTTGCCCCTTTGCTGCGTTTCAACACTGTATCAAACACTGAATCCCACGAAAATGGAATCTCAGGAATCAACATAACATCCGCTCCACCTGCAACACCGGCACCCAAATGCGATCCACCCAGCATAGCGCCCCATCGTTTCGATCACCATGACGCGATGGTGCGCGGATGCAGTTGTTTGGAGACGGTCGTCCGCCTCAGTTGCAACAGCGCGAGCGGAATTGTGACCAAAGGTGATATCTGTCGCCTCGAGATCGTTGTCAATTGTCTTCCCCATATCGAAGAGTTTGTGTGTTATGGCTTGTGTCCCATCACCGCCAATGGCCACCAATACGTCAAGATGCCAGTTGCGATAGTGCTCTAGTACTTGCTTAGATGCATCAATGATGCGTGGTTTCGACGGACCCCCGAACGGATAATGGAAAGGATCTCCTTTGCTGGAGGTTCCGAGAATCGTTCCGCCTACGTTTATGATGCCCGAAACATCAAGTGGTGTCAGTTCTCGGCATCGACCTTCGACCAGCCCTTCGAAACCGTCCATGATTCCTATATGTGTTGAATCGTGTTGAGCCATTGCCGGCTTGGCGACACTTCGAATGACAGCGTTTAATCCAGGGCAGTCGCCTCCGCCTGTGAGGATGCCTATTCTTCGAAGTTTCATTTGAGTGGCTTAGAGATTGTGTGCGGAGAATTGAAATGTGGTCACCAGGTAAGCTGGTTATCCACAGTGTACCAGGTCAGCCTGTGAACCAAACCTCGCCTCAATAATACGTTTTTGGCAGAAATTTGGAAATCATCGATGAGAAAGAAACATGCTTGACTCTTTGGAGACTCTCATGCCGCCTTCATAAGGGTAAAACGACATAGTTTCTCGCTTGCGTATCATGAAAACATTTTCTTACTTACACACGTTGTCTAATGAGTAAAACTGTTGAAGAATACAAGAAATCCCTCAAAATGGGTGAAGCTGAGGAAATCCTTGACCTCATCTTCTACCGCCCTTTAGCACTCGGCTTCGTAAAACTGATTTATCGTTTGCCGATAACCCCAAACCAGGTAACATATCTTTCACTTCTGGCTGGCCTTGCCTCCGCGTACTATTTTTCTCAGGGAACACCAGAACAATTCGCAGTCGCAGGCATCTGGTACGCGATCGCCAACATGCTTGATTGCGCCGATGGTCAGCTTGCCCGCTTGCAAAACAGTGGCACACCTCTTGGGCGCCTTGTAGATGGCCTCGTGGACTGGATCATCAGTGTAGCAATCTTCGTATGCTTAGGGATTGGCCTCGCTGCTCAGACGGGCCAGCCGATCGTATGGTATGTAGTGGTTGCGGGCGGTCTTACGTCTGCCATACATTCAATCCTCTTTGATTACTATCGGCAAGACTACATTGCGAAGGTGCGTGGCCAGAAGAGTTACCTTACCTGCGAGATCGAAAAGATAGAAACAGAATTGCAAAAAGGTGGTTACACAAAGAATGGAACGCTCAGACAAATTCCTTTGCATATCTATCTCAATTACCTACGCATCCAACAGCGGTCGCAATTGAAAAAAGTTGACGGCAAGGAGGTCTCTGCAGATTTGTATCGCGATTCGTTCAAGCGGCTCACAGGTTGGTGGACATTCCTGGGTGCCACGACAAACCGCTCGTTGCTGATCATTGCAGCACTTTTTCATCAACCGGAGATTTTCCTTTGGATAGTCGTCGTGCCTGGCAATGTCTACCTTGCCATAATCCTGCTTTGGCAAAGAAGTATCCAACGGCGACTTGATGAGTCTCTCAAGCGCCACACAATTCAGCAGCCAGCAGAGGCGCCAGCTCAATCCATGACAAATTAGCCCAAGCCTTCGTCGATTGAAACTGCATAGTATTTAAGAATCCCTGGACGAGTATCTAGCAACAATGTCTCCCCAAGAATAAACATAGGAAAAACAAACTATGGGTCAGATACTTTTGGATCGAAATGAAAATCAGTACGGCCCGGCGCCAACATGTTATAGAGCTCTTCGAGAGGCGAACTTGCTTCAGATGAGTATGTATTCTCGCGACTATCTGCTTGCAAGAAAAAGTGAACTTTCGTATCGCCTGAGTCACCAGTTCGGGATTCCTGAGAACCGCCTGCTTCTTAGCTATGGAAGTGAAGATATGCTGAAACAGACTGTGCATTGCTACTTGAAGCCAGGTGAGACGATGCTGTCGCCGCGGCAGTCGTGGTGGTACTACAAATCGATAGCAAAAGAGGTTGGCGGCAAGCAGGTTGAATATGCACTCCATGAGAAGGGTCACAAGTTCGAGTACAGCATCGAAGAGATGCTCAGGTTGTGCGACATCCACCACCCTCAACTCATCCTTATTGCTTCACCGAACAACCCAACGGGAAACAGCATACGCAAGGAAGATCTGATTAAACTGATCGAGTATTGTAAGTCATCGGTGATCGTTTTGGATGAGGCTTATTTCGGTTTCTCAAACGAGCGGCGCAATGACATCAAGAAGCTCTTAGAATCCCACGGACTGCTAGTTATCCTGAGAACATTTTCCAAATACTACGCGCTGGCTGGTCTTCGCATAGGGTACGCATGCGTAGGTGAAGATGTTACGCACTTAACAACATACAGCGCGCGATACCTGGGATATAATCAACTCACAGAAAAGATTGCCCTTGCCGCTCTCGACGATGAAGAATATTACCACTCAATTACACAGAAGATGTGTGAGGACAAAGAATCATACTACCGCGAGTTCGCTTCCCTTGAGGGCTTCACACCGTTTCATTCAGACGCGAACTTCATCTTGGTTCGTTACCCTATTCTGCAGAAACAGTACCTTGAGTCGGAATTACGGCGTCGGAATATTGTCCTGAAATTCCTGAGTGATCCAGGACTTGAAGATTGCATAAGGATCACCGTCGGGACAAAAGAACAAAACGCTTTTGTGATTTCATCAATGAAAGAGATCGTAAAGCTTGGCGTTAGTATACCCTCCCAACCGGCCTTCGTAAAGGGATGACAGCTGTCATCCTTGCCGCAGGAATCGCTTCTCGGATGCGGCCCTTGACCGATACTACACCAAAATCCTTGCTCCCGGTAGGAGGAAAGCCACTGCTGCAGCGGACGTTGGAGGCTCTTCACAAGAATGGCATAAAGCGGTACATCATGGTGACTGGACACTGTCACCAAATGATAAAGGATCTTGTGCTCTTCATGGGCTTTCCTCTCCCTGTTTTATACGTTCACAATCCCAATTTCGCGACGACAAACAACAACTACTCGCTATGGTTAGTTAAACCTAATGTAATTGGCCAATCAATTCTGCTAATGGATGCGGATATACTCTTCGACTCTGAAATCCTCACAAAGCTGCAAAACTCCCCCTACGAGAACGCGCTCATAGTCCGTGTGAGTAACCACCTGGGGCACGAAGAAATCAAGCTTCAGGTCGACCATTCAGGCCTTGTGAAGAAAATCGGAAGAGACGTCAACCCGCAAGGAGCTATGGGAGAATCGATTGGAATCGAGAAGTTTTCTGCAGCTGCGGTGGGACACTTGTTCGAGGCTTTAGAACAAAGAAAAAATTGTGATGAGTTCTACGAAGTTTCATTCCAGATGATAATTGATAGGGGTGTGAAGATCTACACGGTGGATAGCGGATCGCACCCTTGCATGGAAATCGATACCCTTGAAGATCTAAGAGCCGCGGGTAAACTCCCGCTTGCTGCTTTGCGATGAGCTCAAAAACGCGATATGCATACCAAAAGTCGATCAAATCAGAAATTCTCAGACGAATTAATAAACATATACCTACTTCGCCCAGCTGTGATTTTCATGAACTTCCTCTGGCTGGTCTGTATCCTGTACCGAAGGGTTTATTTGTCTAACCGCTTGATCTACTCTTTGCCCTAACAAACATCAGGAATTTGGCTCTTCCTGATTCATTCCACGCAGAAGTCCAGCTTCGATAACAAGATGCTGGTCCAAATTGACGCCGTAGAGTATCCGTAGATTCTCATGTGTTTTGGCATCATCCGCCGTAATGATACCTGACTTCCAGGCTGTGTGAAGAGCTTCTGTGTATGCCTCAAGTTGCACTTCGCGCTCAAGCACCGCATGTTCACTATCACTGATAGCGAGCGATCGACGCACAACATCTAACATAAGATTTTCTTCTTTGCTGGGCTGCCCATCGACCCAGGCTTGCTTCAGCATACTGTGGTACGTGTTCACCGATTCTTTTCTCAGTAACTCACGTCCCTCGTTCGCCAACCGGTCTTTCTGCTGTTCCACTTTCCTCCTAGCCTCGCCTTCGATGGAGCGTTGCTGCGGAACAGCTTTTGCCTGATCCTTTTTCTTTTGAGCACTGAGAATTTTCACCTCCAATTCCTGACCTTTGTCATTTCCAGGATCAATTGCATAGACGGTTTCGATCTCGTTAAGCGCATTCTCCAATGCCCCCTCAAGGAAGTACTGGTTTGCCGTGGCAAGGCAGCCAGCAACTTTTGCCGAGCGCATTGCACGGCGTTCTTTTTCTTCACGTTCTTTCTTCGTCTGCTCTTCGATCTTACGCTGGACCTCCTTGATTTTGCGTTGTTGCTCTTCCCTTAAGCGCTTGGCTTCTGCTTGACGACGGCCATACTCATCACGTGCAACATAGATCGCCTGTTCAAAGCTCCGCGCCTCTTCATGTGAAGGATTCAGCAGGAAAACCTTCGTCACCTCCTTAAGTGCATCCTCAAACTGGTTGCGCGCCACATATTCTCTTCCCTTTTCAATGTAGGAGCGGATCTTTTTCTGTTGTGCAAGTTGCCGTCCTTCCTCGATTGCCTGCCGGACAGCTTCCTCCTGCCTTCTGGTTTCTACCAGCCCTCGCAGACGCTTCACCTCAAGTTCCTGCTGCAGCCGCCGCTCGTCCTCCCCAGCCTTTCTTTTCAACTCCTCCGCATGTCGATGCTCTTCTTCAACTCGTCGTCTGTTTTCTGCTTCTGCTTTCTCTCGCGCCTCTTTTTCAATTCTGGTGCGCTCCGCTTCAAAGAGTCGACGCTGCTCTTCTAAAAGCCGCTTCTTTTCCTCTTCAAGCCTCCGTGCGTATTGCTCCTCTATTTGTCTCCGGGCAATCTCTTCAGCTTCCCTGCGGGCTTTTTCTTTCTCGTGCTGCAGCCGTTGTAGTTCGAGAAGCTTCTCCCGCTCATTATCGAGATCCCTACGAACTTTCTCTTCAATTCGTTTCTTCTCTGCTTCAAGTCTCGCTCTTTCCTCCTCAAGTTTATGATGCGCTTCATCTTCAACGCGCTTGATCTCATCCTCTTTTGCTCGACGACGAGCCTCCGCAGCCTCCAGTTCCCTCTTCGCCAATTCAGTAAGCTTTTTCCGCTCCTCCTCATGGCGCGCACGCATTTCTTCTTCAAGATGCTTTTTTTCTATCTCAAGCTTCTTTTCAGTCTCCTGAGCGAGCCGGACACGCTCTTCCTCCAGTTTGCCTTGCGCCGCTTCCAGGATACGTTTCCGCTCTGCCTCAGCAGCTTTTCTTAGATTCTCTGCCTCCGTTCTAATGCGCTCTTCATCTTTCTCCCTTCGCTTTTTCTCGGTCTCCAGTCTCAGGTGAGCTTCTTCCTCATGCCTTTTCCGTTCTTCTTCGAGCTTCCGATTTGCCTCTTCCAGCTTGCGCCGGATCTCTTCCTCTGCCTTGCGGTGGGCTTCCTCTTCAAGTTTTCTACGCTGGTCATCTTCGGCTCTACGCTTGGCTTCTTCAATAACATGGCGTCGAGCTTCTTCCTCTATAGCTCGGCGCTGTGCCTGTAGCTCTCTCTCGCGTTTTGCTTGCGCTTCCTTGCCTGCAGCCTCTTGTTGAGAACGCTGAAGATTCTCTTCCTCTTGATTTTCTTTGTTTTCAAGGATCTGAGCTGGAACGGTGGTTTCACGCGCCGGGGAGGATATTGGTGAGTCCGTTGCTGTGGTCGTTTCCTGATCCTCGCCACCCCGTTTTTCGATCGCATATTTGATACGCTCCTTATACGCGATCGCATATGGATTATGTGGATCGGTTTCTATAGCCGATACCACAAGCCTGTCTGCCCCCTCGTAGTTACCATTTTTATAGAGCTTGTCTGCCATCTTGAGAAAATCGCCAGACTTTTTGCGACGTTCCTCCCTTGATGTGTCCTTCAGTTCTGCCACAGCAAAAAAGATTTGTCTAGAGTATTCAATTCGCGCAAGCTCAAATATATCCAATAAGGGATATAATGTCAACGTAAGCCGAGGGCTGTGCTACCGCATCGATTCACTATTGATCCATTTGGAAAGACTGACGGGAGGCTAGCGGGTTATTGCTTGAAGAAAACCTGGGTTCGCACGCAGATTGTAAAAGTCCATATCGAGGAGAGTCGCTAGTCGGTATTTGCGCTCAATCGCTTTTCTAAGATACTCCAACGCTTCTTCATTCTCCCTGCGCAACGCGTACATTCGCGCAGTATTGTAAAGGACGTCAAGGTTATCGGGAGCAATCAATTGTGCTCGCGTATTACTCGGTAGCGCCTCGTTATATCTTCCAAGACGTGTATATATGAGCGCCAAATAAGAAAGTCCAACAGCATCATCGGGATTCTTGTCCAGCATATTTTCCAATAACTCTTTCGCGCGGACGAACACAGCTCCCCATTGCTGCAAGGGTTTGCCTGCCGCAGAATAGATCCTCCCTAGTCTATAGTAGTCCATATAGTTTCTCCGCGATCTAGCAATGCGGTCATTGAGGATCTCGGCAGCGCGATCGTGTTGCTGCAGGTACACTAAAATGTCTGCGTAGTAACCACTTTGATACTCGTCGGAATCAGAAGCGTAGCGCATGCCAATCTCGTAACTTTGAAGCGCGGCGTTATAGTTTCCACGATATTGTTGAACAAGAGCTAGGTTCGTGTAAGATGCGACGTTGTATGGATCTGCTGACACCGCGTCCAACGCTGCTATCAGGGCGTCGTCAGATCTGTTCTTCACAAGATACACAACGGACAGCCGCCTTTGTGATTCAGCGTCATCAGGCACTATGCTGACTGCCTGTTCCAGATAGTTGAGCGCCTTGTCATACTCTGACTGAAATTGCTCTACCATGGCACGCACTCGAAGAGCTTCCGGTGTACTTGCGCCCAGACGCAAGGCGTGCCTGATCTTCATCGCTGCTAAATTGATGCGTGCCGACGATAGATCTACTTCAGTGTCAAATGCGAGTAAATGGCACCAACCTGCCGCCACATATGCGTCCACAAAAAGGGAATCGCTGCGTGTAGAACGCTCAAATGCCTCAGTTGCACGCTGCAATGTATACCGATGGGGATGGCTTAACATGAAGCGCCCTTCTAAGTAGGCGTCGTACGCCTCAGCTTCTCTGGTGGGTATCCTCCGCAATCCAGCTTCTTCTTGCAAGCTCAGTGAAATCTGCATCTGATCAACAAGGGCTCGACAAATCTCGAGAACCACAGCAGGCAGTTCCCGCATTGAGGTTTTGATGCTTGACTCCCAGATTGGAGTCGATGACAGCGTGTCAAGAAACCTCAGTTGCAAGGTAACTGTCTCAGAAGTCCGTGTTACGCTCCACTGTAGATAATAACCCACGCCGAGGCTGCGGGCAATTTGGGAGTCTCGTCCGGACGATCCCCTCGATGAGCGCGCACTTATCGGTGCAATCAAGCACAGGTCGGAAAGCGTGGCAAGTCGGCTAGTCAACTCTTCGGTCAACCCACCCGCAAGGTACTCAATAGAACCGTTGGAAGCGTCAAACGTTGCAGGAAAAACAACGAAGGTATACTTCGGCGGGAAAACCGCTTTGCGAAGATGATCAAATGTGAAATACGCAGCCGCTATCACCGCAACAACAGCCAGCGCAATAACAACAGGCTTGCCAAGAGTGCGAAGCTTGCCTGTGCTCTTGTCTATCACTCCTTTAACCAGGGGCTGTTCGGGGGGCTCAACTGGAACGGTTTGCTGTGGCGGTATATCATACCCAATATCACCATGAGCAATAGGCGCACCCCCCCATACATCGCCCGTCGCCTGCTTTGAAACAGATGGTTCGGGCAACGGTGCTATTGCCGTTGCACCCGCTTTGCGCTTCGCTTCTTCCTCCTCGATCTGGTTGGCAAGTCGTCTCGCATTCTCTATCTTCCCTCGAAGCTCAAGCGCTTCTTCATTACCTTGGTCAAATGATAAAACCTCCTCGACACTCGCAATCCCTTTCTCATACTTCTCCTGCTCATAGAATGTCGTTGCAGTCGATAATAGTTCACTAATCTTCTTTCGCTTCGCCTCGCGCTGCGCACGTCTCTCCGCTGCATCTCCCCGCGTTTTTGATTGTTGCTCCTCCTCTTGCAGATTCTTGATTCTGCCCCTGAAGTTTTCAAGTTCTAGAGTGTCGGGAATTAGTGCGCTCAGCTCCGTAAAGAGTTGCGAGGCCTTGTCGACTTTCCTTCGATCTAGTGCAATTGCCAGTCTCTCTCGAAGTTGCAAAATATTCTGTTCTTTTGCCGACGCTGTTTCGGAACCAGCCGCTGAAACATGCCATCGTGGCATCGGAGCGCGTTCACTATCCGGTTTTTCCTTTTCTTGTTCACTCTGGCGGACCTCAACCTTAGCCTCTTTCTTTCGCTCCTCAACTGCCAGTCCAGACCCCTCAAAACTTGCCTTCTGCTCTTCCTCCTCAATCCTCTTCAGCTCCGCTTCCTCCGCTTTCCGGCGTATTTCTTCAAGGAGCTTCTTGCGCTCAGTTTCTTTTTGATTCGATCGATTTTCCGAGGTCATAATATCATTTGTTCACGAAAGCGGGCATCACACTCCGCGCGAAATGAGACATTATTTCACGCAACCCAAAAAATATATTTAAAACACTACCGAATGTCAATAAATCGAATAGCGGCCATATTTAACGGAAAGCCTTGGTGGGACTTTTTGAGTTGCTTGCAAATCTTGCGCTCCTTGCGAACTTAATTCAAGAGCTACCTTCTTAAGGGGGAAGGGTGAGAGCTGAAAGTATTACTTCGATTGTGCTTCCGCCAAAATAGAGACCATATCCTCTTCAATTGTCGCATGAGGTTTTTCAATGATCCGTCCGATCTCTGCCCCATTCTTCAAGAAAATAATTGTGGGCACATACTTGATGTCAAATCTCTCAGTTAAACCATCACTGCTTTTTTTCGACCGATCCACTCCGTAGAGCTTTATTCGATCACTTGAAACACCTGCCATGTCGACAACCTTCAAGAATCGTGGCAACTCACGCTGACTATCTTCGCACCAGGTGCCAAAGAAAACGGTAAACTCAACTCCGCTCTCAAGCTGGCTGACTAAGTCTACAATTTCCTCATTCACTCGAACGGTATCATATGTCGTAGTAAATTGATGATACTCGGGACTTTCGATGACAGCACGGTCGATCCAACCTAGCTCCATAGGTTCGCGCCTTGTCTCCTCAGCCGCCCCACATCCTAGAAGAGTGACAGCCACAATGATCATTGATCCAGCATGAATTTTCATATCTCTTCCATTCTGTTTACTTTTCCTCGTGAATCTGCTATATTGAGTTCCACTTGAATGTAGCAAACCAACCCTGAAATTACAACGTGTTAAACATGACAACGCCGCACGACAGAAGATACGACGTGCAGAACGAGTCAAAGATTGCCGTGGATGCTCTCGAAACCTTCTTATATGAGTATCCCGAAAAAGACATCGTCGTCAACATCGACACAGATGAATTCACTGCAGTTTGTCCGTGGTCGGGCCTTCCGGATTTTGGAACGATCAAGATTAACTACATTCCGCACAAAAGATGTGTTGAGCTTCGGTCGTTAAAATATTACCTTCTCTCATACCGAAACGTAGGGATCTACCAAGAACATGCCGTCAACAGAATCTTGAATGATCTAGTACGATGCGCCGCACCAAAGTGGATGAAAGTGACAGCTGATTACAGAATCCGCGGTGGGATCCATACAGTCGTAAGCCGGGAGTTCACTGGCAAGAAACGCCGAAGATAACTCGGTAACAACAAACCTTCTCATTTTTTTTGCTTGCTCCTCTGATCATAAACCAGCACATATATAGACAAGGCGGTACCCATGCAAATTATTCCTGACGTACGTGGCCAACTATAGTATCAGCGTTGTTCTAAGATTAAGAGAGGACGGCGCTGAGGGAAAACGGTAAGTAAGACTGCATCCCTCAGGTTATGGTGGGATTCTCTGGCAACGGACAGCGTGTGAAGGTCAATCCTAAAAGTATGCAGATGCAACCGATTTTTTCCTTTACTTGAGAAGATCATTTCACCAAGAGGATCGAAGGCATAAGAGTTTCCTCCTTCCCTGCCCCTCGCGTTACATCCCACCACGAATATCTGATTCTCAATTGCTCTTGCCTTCAACAGAGCAATCCATGCTTCTTCTCGCGCTGCGGGCCATCGCGCTGGAACGAAAAGAATCTTCATTCCTCGTCTAGCCATTGCTCGCATGAGCTCAGGGAACCGCAAATCATAGCAAATCGCAATTCCAGCCCGTGTCTTTCTCCCGCCAGCAACAATAGGGAACGTACCTATCAAGTCACCTCGCGAAAAATACTTGTGATCGTTAGTTGGCTTGAAAAGGTGTATTTTGTCATAACGGTACAGCATCTGGCCTCGATGGAAAACAAGGCTGGTGTTAGTCTTCCTTGAAGAGGAATTCAGAAGGTAGGATGTTCCGGCTATACAGTAGAGAGAAAACCGTTTCGAGCATTTTCTAAATGCATCGATGAACATATCATCAACGTGATGAGGAGCTGTGCCTCTACAAAGCGCAGCATAGCCACCGTCAATGAGTTCTGGAAATAGAAGGACATCAACTGCTTGGAGGGATGCAGCATAATTCGGCTTTGTAATAGACTTGACCTCAAAGCAGAGGCCAATCTGCAATGAGCTCATTGATCATGCTTGTGTACGCGCTATGTTAACCGCACGTTTTCCCTTTTGTCCGTTCTGCACCTCAAACGAAACAACGTCTCCTTGCTTGAGTGCATCACGGAATCCAGTTTCCTTAACATTGCTCCTATGGAAAAAGATATCCTTGCCTGCTTCATCGGTGATGAATCCATATCCTTTCGCCGTATTGAAAAACTTCACAGTACCATTCATCAACTGCTCCTGAATTATGTATGTTATACACGAAACAAAACAGAAAACCCCAGCGAACCCGCTGGGGCTAGAATACCGAAAGCACCAAGATTATACCTTTGAAACGTTGGAGGCTTGCAATCCTTTAGGGCCTTTTTCCACATCGAACTGGACGTGGTCACCCTCATTGAGCGACTTGTAGCCTTCGCCAACAATCGCTTTGTAATGAACGAAGACATCGTCACCCGATTCACGCTGGATGAATCCGAAGCCTTTGGCTCCATTAAACCACTTGACGACTCCCTTTTCCACGGGACAACTCCTTTGTGAGATTTGCCTAGAACGTACGGCATACGCCGCCCACCTGGGCACCAGATTTATTGCCTCTTAATAGCCAGCAGGTCGGCGTAGCTGGTGATGTCCTAAACTATCACCGCCGTTACGATCGCTGTTGTACATCCCCACAAGCTGTCCCTACAAGAAACGGAACCATTAAAAGCGCAAAAAACGGTGTACTGTAATTTTGCAACGGTAAGATAGTACAACAGCTAATAAATTGCAAGTCGGTTTGACGTGTTTGACGAGGCTACAAAACCAGCTGTGAGACTCCGACGAAGCTCTTCCCCGAGAAAAAAGGAAAAGGGTAAAACGTATCCCTGCGCTTTACCCTTTTGTTAGACCGAAAACCTCCATCCCACCAACAGAGGTCTTCGACAGAAGTTCGCGAGTTATATCATGAAATCAGATATATGATACTGAGAATCCTCGTTCAGCAGCCACTTGCCATGGCTAGATTTCGGCAAGAATTTGGCCTTATGCTTTGTCATGATTAATGGAATCACCACGATAAGAACCAAGATTGCTGCCACTGTCACGATCTTCATGTTCTCATTATCTGCTTTATTGTATGGTCAGAAAAATTTCCTCCCCAAAAATACTACTGTAAGCAATAGCATACCATGACTGAAGATCAATTTCCTCGAGTAATATCATTTCATGATACTCTTTCTCCTCCCTTGAGAGCTCCCCGAAGTGATAATTCATTTCCATGGTACATCTATCCTCTCCAAGCGTTGAGCACTTCAACGAGATAAGCCACCAATTGTGTGCCACAAAAGTTTTGGTTGTTTTGTAATGTCTAAACACAATAATGTCCTTTTTTTTAACCACTGAGAAATTTTTTCCATACAGCCCAATGATTCCTTGGCAATTTTTACCCTGATGCCAAGATTGCAAATTCGGCCTTTGTAGGTACCCTCGCTTTGATGAAACCAATGGTCAGCTTTACCCCAGTGAACGGATATAGCTACACATATTATGAGGCTGGCAAAATCGAATCGTGGAGCTTAGCTCCTCGGACGAAGAAAATGCGGGAAAGAAAGAATCCATGCCAACCACGACGAGTAGTACATTAATGAAGCAATGTCAACGAGATTAGATTTTTTGAGGGAACGTTCAAACCAGGAGAGATTGTCTTGATATACAATTGAAGCATCGACAGCACATAAATATCAAAACACAAAACGGTACCTGACGAATCATGTCCACATGCGAAAGGGGCAGTGTTTGAAGAGGAGTTGTGGCTTCCTATTTTGATGCGGTTATGTTATACTTATGGGTACCGTTCTTGAAAAAACCCTCTCTGTTGACTTGAACAGCTTAGTTTGATCAAGCCACCATATGTTAAAATTATTTCAAAGGAGAATGATCAATGCTTAAAGACATCGAACAGTTACTTGGCGCTGAAGCCAAAAGTCTGCTTGAGCACAAATGCAAAACAATCCCGAAAGACTCACTCCATATTCCCGGACCTGATTTCGTAGATCGAGTCTATGTACATTCCGATCGGAAGCCAGGTGTGCTCCGTAGCTTGCAGCATATTCACAACCAAGGTCGTCTCACTGGGACAGGTTACCTGTCGATCCTTCCGGTTGACCAGGGAATTGAACATTCAGCCGGTGCTTCCTTTGCTCCCAACCCCATGTACTTTGATCCGGAGAACATCGTGAAACTTGCCATCGAAGGGGGTTGTAACGCAGTCGCATCGACATTCGGAGTACTAGGCTCGTGCGCAAGGAAGTACGCCCATAAGATCCCGTTTATAGTGAAACTCAACCATAACGAGTTCCTCTCGTATCCGAATACATATGATCAGATCATGTTCGGTGATGTTGAGATGGCGTTCGACATGGGGGCTGTCGCAGTCGGTGCGACAATATACTATGGATCCGAGGAGTCGAAGCGACAGATTCAAGAGGTTACCACGGCGTTCAAATACGCTCATGAGCTTGGCATGGCAGCGATCCTATGGTGCTATATTCGGAACGCTGCATTTAAGACCAAAGAGAAAGACTACCATGTCGCAGCGGACTTAACGGGACAGGCGAATCACCTAGGCGTCACCATCGAAGCGGACATTATCAAGCAAAAATTGCCTGAGAACAACGGCGGGTACACTGCACTCAACTTCGGCAAAACACACAAAAAGGTATACAGTGATCTGACCAGCGATCACCCGATTGATCTTACGCGCTACCAGGTCGTCAATTGCTACATGGGTCGCGTTGGACTGATTAATTCTGGTGGTGCATCAGGGGCAAACGATTTTGCTGAAGCTGTTCGCTCGGCTGTAATTAACAAGCGTGCAGGTGGAACCGGACTTATCTCCGGCCGAAAGGCGTTTCAGAAGCCGATGCAAGATGGGGTGAAGCTCTTGAATTCGATACAGGATGTATATTTGGCGAAGGAAGTAACGGTTGCCTAAGAAATGTACTGCCAAGTTCTCCCTCTGCGAAATGAGACAGGCGTTCGCGTACAGCAACTGGCAGCTACATCGAATCCGAATTACTGACGAGGCGCACAAACTCACAACTCACTCAGTTCATCTCGCACTAGAGCAAGCACAGCAGATTGCGGGACAATCAGATACTTTTTATCCTCAAACTCAATCTCTACCCCTTGTTCGCGGAGGAAAATAGCATAGTCTCCTTCTTTTGCCTGAACCGGGATATATCGCATCGGATCCTTGGGTGTCGACCACGGTTCATCCTCCGTGTAATTCGGGTTTGGAATTGGATAACCGGGGCCTACCTTGATAACTTTTCCCATTCCAACTTTTTCCTTTTCCTTTACCGAAGGTGGAAGGTAAAGTCCGGATTTTGTCTTGTCTTGTGCCTCATCGACTTGCAGGAGAATCCTGTCTCCGACTATGATCATTTCTTTTCTGAATTCCATCGCCTTCTTGCTCTTGTAGCTGATCCACTAGCAAAATATGCAAATCCTTAGCCAACCACAATTCTCGCGCTTCTTCATTAGACGTGTTCATCTACGCTATCTTGCCTCTCACTGATTTATTTGCTACTATCGTCTCGCCGAAGGTCCGACCCAGCATTTCCAGAATCCGATTTTCATTCTTCCAGAATCACCCACGGAGCGCAACAACAATCTAATCACACCGTAAAGAGTAGCACTGACTATTTGCCCCTTCACATTGGAGTCTCATAATGAACAATACGGCAAAGCGCTTTCATCTTTCTGAAAAGGATAAGAAAATTGCGGGGATTTGCGGTGGTATCGCTGAGTACTTGGAGGTTGACTCAACGCTCGTGCGTGTAATTGTTGTGGCCGCGGGTCTGGTGACTGGAGTATTCCCAGTTGTTGTCGGTTATCTCATAGCATGGATTATCATGACATCACAAGCTAGCGAAGGCAAAAAAACTATGAAGCGGCTATACCTTTCTGAAACAGACAAGAAGATAGCAGGCATTTGCGGTGGTATTGCTGAATACATGGATGTTGACCCGACAATCGTACGAGTTGTGGCTGTGGTCGGGGCATTACTAACTGGAGTGCTTCCATTTGTCATTGGCTATCTCATTGCTTGGATGATCATTCCATCGAAATCGACTGGGCAGAAAGAAAGTGCTTGAAGGGATTTCTTCCAAAGGGTGTTGATAGCTACAAGAAGATGTTTGCTTGATTTTTTCTCCTCGTTTTGTTAGATTCGGTGCGCTGCAAAATTGGACTTTCCTACGTACCGAGACCTTTTGTCTGATGTCAATCACTGTACGAAACCTCACCAAGTACTACGGTGAGCAGAAGGCAATTGATGATATCTCGTTCGAGGTGAAGACGGGTGAGATCCTCGGCTTTCTTGGTCCCAATGGGGCCGGCAAAACCACCACGATGAAGATCATCACGTGCTACATGCCCCCGACTTCGGGGACGGTTGAAGTCGATGGTTTGAACAACTTCGACCATTCGCTCGAGGTGCGCAGAAAAATTGGTTACCTGCCCGAGATGAATCCTCTGTACCTCGACATGAATGTCCTGGACTACATCGAGTACTCCGCACAACTTCACGGCCTCGACAAGCGGGCGATACCGCATCGTATCAAAGAGATGGTGCACGTGTGTGGCTTGGAAGAAGTCCGTCACAAAGATATTGGAGAGCTATCGAAAGGTTACCGTCAACGTGTCGGCCTTGCACAGGCAATGATCCATGAGCCAGATCTATTGATACTAGATGAACCTACGAGCGGCCTTGACCCGAACCAGATCGTTGAGATTCGGAACTTGATCAAGCAACTGGGTCGAGCTAAGACTTTCATCCTCTCCACTCATATTCTCTCTGAAGTACAGGCAACATGCAGCCGGGTTTTGATAATTAACGAAGGGAAAATCGTCGCCGACGGTTCCCCGCAGCAGCTTCAGCAAGAATTTCAGGGTGCTGAAACACTCACACTTGAAATTAAGGCGATTGTAGAAAATCCGCTAGAGCAGATCTCACCCAAGCTGCGCGGCATTGGCTCTGTCAACAGCGTTGAACTCCTTTCGCAGAAAGATTCGATCTCCCAATTCGAACTGCACATTGAGAAGGGCGCCGATATCCGGGAAGCTGTCTTTCAGCTGGCTGTGTCGGAGGGATGGGTGGTGCTGGAGATGCATCGTAAAAGTACGAGCCTCGAAGAAGTCTTCCATAAACTCACGACATCCTAGATCGTTTGTGGGCGAGCCTTGATTCAAGTACCTAGAACAGATTCCCAGATTAACCAGACCATTAATGTTTTATGATCGAACTTCCTAACATCTATCCAATTTTTCGGAGAGAACTCCGATCATATTTCAACTCCCCGATCGCCTATGTGGTGATCGTCGTGTTTCTAGCCATCATCGGCTGGTTTTTTACGAGCAACCTGTTCCTCATTAACGTTGCGTCGATGCGCATTGTGTTTGAGCTGGTCCCACTGATATTCCTTTTCTTCGTACCAGCAATTACTATGGGCCTTCTAGCTGAGGAAAAAAAGTCCGGCACTCTCGAATTATTAACGACGAAACCGGTTAGAGATCTCGAGATTGTGCTCGGAAAGTTTCTTGCTGCATGGGTCCTTCTTGCTGCAGCACTTGCCCCAACGCTGCTCTACGTCTTCACTTTGATGCCGCTGGGTGATATCGACCTCGGACCAGTCATTACCGGGTACATCGGCCTACTAATGATGGGAGGCGTATATATCGGGATTGGAATTTTCGCTTCCAGTCTAACAGAAAATCAGATCGTGGCATTTATCGCGACCTTCCTAGTCGTGCTCGGCTTTTACTTGATGGACAAAGTCTTGATTTACGCGCCAGAAGGATTCGCATCGACCATGGAGTTTCTGGCAATCGACTATCACTTCTCTAGTATCGCACGCGGTGTAATCGATTCTCGAAACATCATCTACTTTGTTTCCATGCTGGGATTCTCGCTTCTGCTGGCAACAGCGTCCCTAGAACGACGAAAATGGTAATTGCGCTATGACTCCCAAAGCTTTGAAATCGCAAACCTTGCTGAGGGTCGCCATAATCCTTGTGATTCTCGTATTGCTGAACATAGTTTCCATCCGTGTTTTTAGCCGCCTCGATTTCACAAGAAACGGTCTTTTCACCCTCTCCGATGCCAGCAAAGAACTGGTCGGTTCGCTGGACGACATGGTAACAGTCAGAGCGTATTTCACTGAAGACCTCCCGGCGCCCTACAACAACAACCGCCGAGCAATACTGGACGAGCTTAACGAGTTCAAGGCGTATTCAAAGGGAAATCTCCAGTTTGAGTTTATCGATCCTTCCGGAGAAAAGGGGGAGCGAGATGCGCAACAGCAGGGTGTGTCACCCGTTCAGGTTCAGGTAATCAAAAAGGACAAGTTCGAAGTCAAGCGCGCCTACATGGGCCTGGTGTTCTTATACGAGGACAAGAAAGAAATCCTTCCAGTCGTTCAGAATACCTCCACGCTCGAATACGACATCAGCAGCACGATCAAACGATTGACCACGAGGGTACGAAAGAAGATTGGTTTCATTACCGGTCATGGCGAACCGGACCTCAAGGAAATGACTCGGGCACAACAGCTCCTGGGAAAACAATATGACATTACCACAGTAGATGTCAGCAAAGGAAAGGCCGTTCCATCTGATATTGCAGTGCTTATTATTATGGCACCTAACGCACGTTTTCCCGAAACTGACAAGTACCAGATCGACCAGTACATAATGAACGGTGGAAGGGTGGCATTCCTCTTGAACAAGGTAGAGGCTAACTTACAGCAACGGTTCGGGCGGGAAAACAACATCAACCTTGAAGACATGTTGGAAGCATACGGCTTGCGTATTAGTCCAGATCTGGTGCGTGATGCACAGTGCGCAAATATTAGCATCATGCAACAACAATTCGGCTTTAGCATTCAATCTCAAGTCCCTTTTCCACTCCTGCCACTGGTGAGCAATTTCAACAAGAACAACATGATGGTGAAGGATCTAGAGAGTGTTGTGCTGTTTTTCGCGAGTTCAGTCGACACAGTAAATCTCTCCACAAAAAACCTCGAAGGTGAAATCCTCATGCGCTCGTCGAAGGAGAGTGGCCGACAAACGAACGTGTTTGTGTTTGACCCACTGCGCCAATACAGCCGAGCTGACTTCACTGAACAGGAGATCCCTCTTGCCGCTATTGTTCGAGGACAATTCAAAAGCGCATTTGCGGACAAACCTGTACCAGTCGATACCTCGGCCAATCTTATCGCACCAAGCGGAAACACTATCACGATCAGCCCATCGACTCGGGTCGTGTTGGTTGGCGACGGTGATTTTCCCCGCGATCAGTATCTTGGCCGTGGAGACAACCTGACCTTGTTTGCAAATATGATCGACTACCTTGTCGATGATGTTGGTTTGATAACGATTCGTTCGAAGGACGTAACGCTGCCGCCTCTTGAACAGGTCTCAGATGGAGCAAAGAAATTGATCAAGTATGGCAATCTCGTTGTCCCTCCTGTTCTCATCCTTGGATATGGTTTGATCCGATGGCGTATGCGTAGAACTCGCAAGAAGGCATTGGTGCTTTAATGAGTTGTCTGTGCTACTTAGCGTCCGTTCCACATTCCATTCCGTACTTCCTCAAGAAGCCATTCATTTGTGAGCGAATTCCATGAAACGCGGTACGTTGGTATTGGTTGTCGTTCTTGTTGTTCTCGGCATAGCCACAATTGTCGTTGTGCAACAGCCGGGTGAAGTTAGCTCCACAGGAAGCTTAGATCAAGCTCTCGTAGTTTATGATTCTTCGACAGTGGACAAAATCGAGGTACATTCCTCCAAAGGTTCAGTTGTCCTAGAGAAAGAGGGAGGTATCTGGAGCCTCACGTCTCCTATCAGATATCGAGCCGACGAAACTGCAGTCACAACAGCAGTCGGGAAAGGAAGGAATCTAGAGCTGACGAGTCTTGTTTCCACAAATCCTCAGAAACAGGAGCTCTTTAAGGTCGATTCATCTGGGACGCTAGTGAACATATTTGAGAAAGGGGAGGAACGAGCTTCGTTCCGGATCGGGAAAGCGAGCAGTTCCTTCACCGAAACTTATGTGAGGCGGGAAGCTTCTTACGACGTGTATCTGGCAGTAGGAAATCTAGCGCCTACTTTTGACCGGCAGCCAAAAGATTGGCGGGATAAGACGATCTTTAAGACGTTTAAGGACAACATCACCGACGTGAAGTTCCAGTATGGCGACACCACGTTTACGCTATCATTTGAGGATAGTTTGTGGACCGTCGACGGAGACTCGAGTGTTGAGTTCAGGGTGACAAGCTTCCTTAACTCGCTGTCCAACTTTCGAACGGATGAATTCATTGACTCGGCTCTCTCAGATCTCCCACAACTCACAGCAAGCCTTGAAGTAGAAGGCACACAGATACGTTTCCATTACAACAAGGATGCAGACAAGTACTACGTTCAGACTTCGCGATCTTCACAGTGGTTCGAGATCCATAGCTGGAAAGCAAGGCCGGTGCTAAAAAGGAAAAAGGATTTCTTGCCCTGGTAACGGGTAGCTAGTAAAGCAGGCTGTTCCCTACTTCCCGATAATTCCTGAGACTCAAGCATTCAACATCCTAAAGCAGAAACGGTCGCCAAACATTGGCGACCGTTTGTTTAAACAACTTACATACGCTAGAGTTACTTGTGTCTGCGTTCACGTTTCGGTGCGGAATCCGATCTACGTGTCTGTGGCTGCGATTCGGAACGCCGAATTATACGTTCCGGCTTCGAAGACCGAAACTTTGGCCGTTCGATACGCCGTTCTTTGACCGATGGCCTCGACTCCACCTGTCTTTCAGACTGCTTGCTGGACCTCTTGTAGCTGCGCGATTCAATCTTTCGTTCTACCTTCTCCTGAGGGCGCTCCACGTTTCGCTCACGCCGCACGGAATGCTTAGACTGACGCTTTGAATTTTGGCCGCGATCCACAGACGCCTCCCGATCCTTGCTGCGATCCGTCCCGCTGCGCGGCGTGTAGATTTTCCGCTCCCGAGACTCGGCTCGTCTGAGATCTCTTTGATTCTCCTTTGCCCGTTCAATAGATCGCACGTCAGTACGTTTTGTATCGAGAGCTATGGTCCGTCGGGACTCAATTACCTTTTCTGGGCGTTCAGCCAGAACCTCTTTTGAATGTCTTTCAATCTTGGGTCGGTACACTTCGATTCGGTCTCTATTACCGGCCCGTACAATACGTTCTTGCGAGCGGTCATTCACATCTACGATTTCACTTCGTGCTACTTTTACCTTTCCCCTCCGTTCAACGTACTCACGTGCAGGACCTCTTGTAACGATTCTTCCTCCTCGATGACGGACGCTGCCTGCGGACCGGGTTCTACCGATATACCGGGAATTATGCTTGGTCCGATAAATATATCTGTGCACGCGAGGACTAGTAACATACCTGCAATCAACAAAAGTCCAATAGTAATGAGGAGTTACCCAATGGGTTGCATAGTGAATGCCAAAGCTAATGCTGAAAATTGCATACGGCCCAAGCGGTGCCCAACCGATATAGTTACCACCATATCGCCATTCGACCCAAGCAGGCGCCCAGTCATAACCAGGTATCCACATCCAACCATAGTAGTCATCGTAGTACCAGCGTCCGTAATGATAGGCAGCCCAAGCCCAGGGCTCACTCGATAGCCAGTACCAGCCGTCACCTGTCCAGGCCCAGCGTCCGACGGTGTAAGGACGCCAACCGTGTGCAACTCCTATTGGCCTCCACGCGTAAACACTCGGCTCAATTGTAATCCATTCCCCATACGGACTGAGAGAAGAATAAAAAACGCCAAAGGAGACCCCCACGGAACCATACGGGCGGTAATGTGCATATGAGCTTGACCACCCGACCAACAATAAGCCAAATACCACAAGAGCCTTCTTCATGTTAACACCTCGCCGTAATAATCGACACAGTATTCGCCCTCAAACACTTCCAACCATCGTGCCAACTAGAAGTGGCCATAGTTCCGTCTTTCTTGGCCAACTCTAGAATCGAAGCGTCTACTATGGTAGCCATTCGCACACATTTCAAAACAGTACATCACGGAAGGAGTTTCGCCCGGAGGAGGGTCTAGGCAGCTTTCTGGAGCAGATACCCGATTATGCCTTTTTGGATGTGGAGTCGGTTTTCAGCTTGCTGCAAAACGATGGAATGCTTTCCGTCAAGAACATCCTTGACAGCTTCCATTGGATCTTGAATGAATTCAATTTTGCTTATTGCTGCAGCTTGAGCTTGTTCGAGGATTTGAGGATGTGGCTCGTATCCGGCTGGACACGATAAAACAAAATAAATAGGAAATTTCTCAGCCAGTTCCAACCATGAATTAACGATATTGTTGCCATCCCCAACGAAGACAATTTTTGTAGATGAGGAGAACCTACTCAGTTCCTGCAGGGTGAGAACATCGGCCAAAATCTGACATGGATGAACAAGATCGGTCATTGCATTGATAACCGGGACGTGGCCCTCTCTGCCAATTGGACGCACGTTTGGTGCTTTATCGTCCGTGCAACAATGAGCTCGTTGTAATGTGAAAGAACGGATCCTATATCATGCTCGGATTCCCTGGTGGCAATACCAATGGTTTCTTGTTGGAGAAAAATTGCGTGACCACCCAGCTGCGCAATGCCCACCTCAAAGGAAACGCGGGTGCGGAGAGACTCTCTCTCAAAGATCAACGCAGCGCTCTTGTTGGCACGCGGTGTGAAGTTTCCAAGTTCTCCGTTTTTTAGTCGCCGTGAAGATTCAAATATGTCCGACAGCTCCTGTTGGGGTCCAAAACGAGAAAGATACTAAGTCACGCTTCATGAAACCATCCCATAGAAAGTGTAAAAACCAAGAAATGTCGTGTGCATGTACTCATGAAATGCGAGAACTCGTACAAAAATTCCAACAAGCGTGTCACTGTAGTCAGAAGGTGTACCAAACGAGTTCACACGGATTTCTTCCGAGCAAACGCATGCGTGGAATAGCCATAGAAAACCTCGGCGCACTCTGACAGCGTTTCCGATAAGGTCGGATGAGGGTGAACGGATTCTGCAACATCCTCCGCAGTCGCTCCCATCTCAATAGCCAGAACACCCTCGCTAATCAGTTCTCCGGCACCTGCACCTACTATCCCAACACCGAGAATTCGTTCTGTTTCTGGCTCAATGATCAACTTAGTCAGACCATCGGTTCTGTCAAAACTCAGAGCTCTCCCAGAGGCAGACCAAGGGAACTTGGCTACTTCTACTGTAATCCCTTTCTGCTTTGCTTCTAATTCCGTTAAGCCACACCACGCGACTTCTGGATCGGTGAACACAACAGCGGGAATAATAATGTCTTCAAAAGAGCTAGGTTCTCCGGTTACAACATCTACGACAACCCTTGCCTCTTTCGAGGCTTTGTGAGCAAGAAGGACTCCACCCACAACGTCGCCGATCGCGTAGATGCCTGGATCCGAAGTCTCCTGCCTCTCATTGACTTGAATAAACCCGTTTTCATCCCGTGTGACTTTGGTATTCTCAAGGCCAAGATCGCCGCAATTAGGGATGCGACCAACAGACACAAGAACGCGATCGTATAGCTCTTCTTTTTCTTTACCCTCGAGTTCCATAGTCACTTTGATTTGTTTTCCACTCGTAGCCATCTTCAGCACGTTTGTTTTGAGCCGGACGTCTTTGAAGGACTTCTCAGCATAGCGCATGACGGGTCGGACGAGATCAGCGTCAGATCCTATCAATATCGAGTCGAGGGCCTCGACGAGAACCACGTCACTTCCAAGCGTTGCATAGACCGTTCCTAGTTCCATTCCAATGTATCCACCGCCAACCACCAAAAGGGTTTTGGGAATTTCATCTAACTGGAGAGCCTCGGTTGAAGTCATGATTCTTTTGTTGCCGAGATCAAAAGCGGAAGGCATAGCCGACTTCGAACCAACAGCAACGATGGCATTATCAAAGGTAATGAATCTCTGCCCTTTCAGCGTTTCAACCCGCAGTGTCCCTGAATCCTCAAAATATCCTCTTCCATGCAACACCTCAACGCCTCGTTTCTGGGCGAGGCTGCTAACTCCTTGAGCTAGCTTTTGAATGATAGATTCTTTCCAAGCGCGCATTTTGTCCAAATTAATTTTTGGCTTCCCAAAACTGATCCCGCGGAAATCAGAATCGCTTGCTTCGGTAATCAACTTCGCTACATGCAACAAAGTCTTTGAAGGAATACATCCATGATTCAGGCAGATTCCGCCCAGACGCTCGTCTTGCTCCACCATGATGACTTTTTTCCCTTTGTCAGCTGCATAGAAAGCGGCGGCATAACCACCCGGACCAGCACCCACCACGACGATTTCTGTTTTGATTGAACTCATTTCTTTCCTTTTCGCGCTCCGAGATGCAAACCCACCTCCTCATCTTTAAACTGTTCAAGCACAGTAACAAGCTCAGTGACAAACCGCGCCGCATCAGCTCCGTCGATAACACGATGGTCATAGGACAGAACAAGTGGAAGTATCATGCGCTTTTCCATTTTCCCATCCCGAATAACAGGCTTCCAGCCTGCACGTCCCAAGCCCAATACGGCCACCTCAGGGCTGTTGATTATGGGAGTGAAGTGCCCACCGCCTATACCTCCCTGATTGGAAATTGTGAACGTACCGCCCCGCATTTCTTCCAAGTTCAATTTCCTTCGCCTGGATCTCTCAGCGAGTTCATGCAGTTCAATCGAAACTTCCAATAGACTTTTCTTATCGACATCCCTAATGACAGGCACAATCAATCCTTGCTCGGTATCTACGGCAATACCGAGGTAATAATAATCTTTGTAGATGATTTCCTCAATCGATTCATCCAAGCTGGAATTAAACTTCGGGTATTTCTTCAACACCGCTGTTACTGCCTTTAAGACGAAGGACGTTAGCGTCAAATGCGCACCTTTCTTTTCGTAAGCAGCACCATGCTTCTTTCTAAGCTTCATTAGATCGGTAATGTCCGCTTCATCAAACTGTGTAATATGTGGTATGGATGTCCACGCATTAGCCATATTGTGGCTGATTGTCCGCCTCAGGTTTGTCATCCTTTCCCGATGAATGGGTCCCCATTTTGAAAAATCAACCCGTTCTGGCATCGGCCGCCGAGGCTCTTGTGCTCCCGGAGAGACAGCCTTACGCTGAAAAGCAATTTGCTGCAGACGGTCAATATAGTCTTTGACATCAGAAAGAATAATCCTTCCGCCGCGTTCACTCCCTCTAATTCTGGACAGGTCTATACCTAATTTCGCAGCCATCTTTCTTATAGATGGAGATGCGGGTGGTGGAAAACCGCTTGGAGGAATATGTTGAACAGCCAGGGGTTTGGGTTCTTCCACCGCTTGTTCCTTGATGTCACCTCTGATCAACTCCGATGATAGCTGCTCTTCAGAAACAGAAACGATGTCTCCTTTCTTTCTTTCAGCCTTTTCCGCAGATATACCATCCTCTGACAGAGAAAAGATCACCTGTCCAACCTTTATTTCATCACCTTCTTTCACATGGACCTTCGTAACAGTGCCCGCCACTGGTGAAGGAATGGATGCAACAGCTTTTTCACTCTCCAGCTCCAGTATGGGTTGGTCTCTCTTAACTCGATCGCCCTCTTTCACAAAGATTGTCGCCACAGAACCGGAGTCTGCACCTTCACCCAATCGGGGGAGTCTAACTTCCATCGAATATCTCCATTAAATTGGGCAGGCTTTCAGACACATATAGGATACGCCTTTTCTGGATCGACGTCCAACTTTCTGATTGCGCCTTCGACGACTTCGTTTTCGACGAAACCCTTTCGAGCAAGTGCATACAGCGTTGCAACAGCGGTCAGTTCGGCATCGACCTCAAAGAAACGACGTAGATTGGATCGCGTATCGCTTCTGCCAAAACCGTCTGTTCCAAGAGTCATGAGCCCGCCCGGAACCCAAGGTGCTATCTGATCGGGGACAATTTTCATGTAATCAGACACGGCAACAAATACGCCCTGCTCTTTCTCAAGAATTGTCTCCACATAGGACTTCCTCGGCATCGCAGTTGGATGTAACATGTTCCACCGTTTCACGTTCAACGCTTCGCTTCGGAGCAGCTTATAGCTTGTAGCGCTCCATACATCAGCCGACACATCGTAATCTTCTGCAAGTATTTCTTGCGCTTTCAGCGCTTCTCTAAGAATAGGCCCGCTGCCGAAGATTTGCGCTTTGTATTTTTTCTTTCCCTCTCCCTTCCGAAACTTATATAGTCCTTTGAGTAATCCCTGCTCGACCCCCGCGGGCATTGGAGGCATCAAGTAGTTCTCATTATATAGGGTGAGATAATAGAAAACTTCCTCTCCCTTCTGATACATACGCCTCATCCCATCCGAAATAATTACAGCAACTTCATATGCGAAGGCAAGGTCATATGTCAACAGTGTAGGGATCGTACTGGCGAGGACGTGACTGTGTCCATCCTCATGCTGCAATCCCTCTCCATTGAGGGTCGTCCGACCTGCTGTCGCTCCTAGCAAGAACCCTTTTGACTTCATGTCACCCGCTGCCCACATCAGATCACCGATCCTCTGAAATCCAAACATGGAATAATAGATGTAGAATGGAATCATATTCAGACCATGTGTCGCATAGGATGTTGCTGCAGCTATAAAAGAAGACATAGCTCCTGCCTCTGTGATCCCCTCTTCCAAAATCTGGCCGCCCTTGGTTTCGTGATAATACAGAAGCGTCTGACTATCCACCGGATCATACAGCTGTCCTTTGGGAGAGTAGATACCGAACTCGCGGAAGAGAGGATCCATGCCGAACGTTCGTGCTTCATCCGGTATAATGGGAACAATATTTTGTGCGATTTTCTTGTTACGCAGAAGATTACTAAGAAGTCGGACAAAGGCCATAGTCGTCGAAACCTCGTACCGCTCGGATCCCTTCAAGAATTCTTCAAATTCGCGCAGCCCGGGGACATCGAGTTGTTCCGCCTTGACCTTGCGTTTGGGCACGAATCCGCCCAACTTTTTCCTCCGTTCCAGCAGGTATTTTGTTTCAGGACTGTCCTCAGCAGGGCGATAAAAAGGTGCGTCGACTACATCTTCATCATTAACAGGAATGTCAAAACGAGTTCGAAACTCTCGTAGTTCCTTCTCGTTAAGTTTCTTTTGTTGGTGAGTTACGTTCCTACCCTCGCCTGCTTCGCCCAAGCCGTAACCTTTTATCGTCTTGGCCAGAATGACTGTTGGGGAGCCTTTGTGTTCAACGGCCGCTTTGTAAGCGGCATACACCTTTTGGGGATCATGGCCACCTCTCCTCAGCTTGCGGATCTGATCGTCAGTGAGATGATTGACAAGTTCCAATAGCTCAGGATATTTGGCAAAAAAGTGTTTTCTAGTATAGCTTCCCAATTCAACCGAATATTTCTGGTAATCACCATCGACGGCCTCTTCCATTCGCTTTACCAATAGACCCTTCCTATCAGCTTGCAACAGCGGATCCCAATCCGAGCCCCAGATCACCTTGATCACATTCCACCCAGCTCCGCGGAAGGCAGCTTCAAGCTCTTGGATGATCTTGCCATTCCCTCTTACAGGTCCATCAAGCCGTTGAAGATTACAGTTGACGACCCAAATCAAATTGTCCAGATTCTCACGTGACGCCAGCGTTAACGCACCTAGGGTTTCCGGCTCATCCACCTCACCATCACCGACAAAACACCAGACTTTTGACTCTTGTGCTTTCGAAAAACCCCTCGGGTGTAGATACCTGTTAAAACGCGCTTGGTAAATCGACATGATCGGCGCAAGTCCCATCGCGACAGAAGGAAACTGCCAGAAGTCAGCCATAAGATACGGATGGGGGTATGAAGAAAGTCCACCACTTTCAGCCAGTTCCTGACGGAAATTGTGAAGGTATTCTGGATGTAGTCTCCGCTCAAGATACGCGCGTGCATATATTCCAGGCGATGCATGGCCTTGAAAATAAACCTGATCCGCTGGGCCTTCACCATCGCTTCCTTTAAAGAAATGATTGAATCCGACTTCATACAGTGTCGCGCAAGAAGCATACGTAGAAATATGCCCTCCGAGGCCACTGTGAAGTCGATTGGCTTTTACCACCATCGCCATAGCATTCCATCGGATAATACTCTTGATTCGTCGCTCGATTTCCCTGTTGCCGGGATACGGAGGTTCCTTTTCAACAGGAATTGTATTGATATATGGTGTATGAACAGGGAAGGGTATCTTGATTCCCGAATCGCGCAACCTTGTTGCGAGCTTCTCCAAGACAAGAGGGACACTCTCTGATTCTCTGTTTTTGACGACAGACTGCAAGATATATTCAAGAGAATCAAGCCAGTTATCTCTTTCAATATTGCTATCTTGCAAAATAGGCTCTTGTTCTTTAGTTTTCGGTTCCACAACCACTCTCACGTTTTGATTAATTTTGGGATGCGACTGCTCTCTTGCTGGTTCTTAAGTCCCAAATGTACGGGATTCTTTCTATTGTATCAACTTACAAATGAAATTCATTGATCTAACACTACCATCAGCGGAACAGAATATTGCCTTCGATGAAGCCCTCATACATGAATGCGAAGAAGGTTTTGACGAAGAGATTTTAAGGTTCTGGGAGCCTCGAGAATACTTTGTTGTGTTAGGATACTCCAGTAAGGCGAAAGCAGAAGTGAACGTAGATTCGTGTCGCAAGAACGCGATCCCCATTCTCAGAAGATACAGCGGCGGGGGAACAGTTGTCCAAGGCCCGGGATGCCTTAATTTCTGCCTGGTACTGAAAATACACAATTCAGGAAAGCTATCAAATATTGCTGGGACAAACTCTTTTGTACTGCAGCGGCATGTGCGCGCACTTCAACCCTTCGTTGAACAGATAATCGACGTTAAAGGATACACTGATCTGACAATCAGGGCATCGAAATTCTCCGGAAATTCACAACGCCGCCGCCAGCGCTTTCTGTTGTTTCATGGAACTTTTCTCTTGCGCTTTGATATATCAATCGTTGAGAGGCTTCTTCCTCTTCCCGAGAAGCAGCCACGCTACCGGAGCAACCGGTCTCATAAAGCCTTCTTGACAAACTTCACAGCCTCGCCACACGTCGTCAAAGATGCAATTCGGAATGAATGGGATGCGTCCAAACATCTACGACACATTCCGCATGAGAGGATTGACAGATTGATACAGGATCGGTATGCCTCACCTGATTGGACCTTCAGGTTCTGACGACACACATCCATAAAATTCAGGAAGCACAGAGAAGCCTTCAGAAAGAGCGGTGAGGCATCCATCTCAAGTAATAACAATTCTAAATTCTCTCAGCCGATGTGTTTTCCATCCAGCCAACCTTACCATCGGCGAGTCGTATTTTGATCCAATCGTTGACCCTGTCGGTTATCTGAACCTTGACACCCCTATGGAGGACAAACGCATCGCTGCTTTTTACATCGGGTGAGTTTTTGATCGTGATGATGTCGTGAGTAACTACAGCTAAATCATCCCGCCCCAGATCTGATATTTTCCCGAGACAAACCAGAAGTAATACAACAAACACTAGTGCACTTCCAGCTCCTCCCGTCATAGCGACCTTCTTCGGTTGATACGATTGCGAGAGTATCACAATACTTATCGACCCAACAACTAAGACAAACGCTCCATATGTAATCCAGATAATCGATTCTAAAGAGAGTGCCCCCTTTATACCGTCCCAGTAGTCCCAAAAAAATAGTCGCGGTGTTGGCTCAATTTTGTCTGCAACCATTAAGTTGGCTAGTTTCAAATTGTGTCGCAGGTCCTCATCGTTAGGCACCAGGCGGAGTCCGCGCTCATAATTAAGGATTGCTTTGGCTATATTCCCCAGTTTGTAGTAGGCATTACCAAGATTGTAGTATAGGTCTCCGCCTAGGTATCCGTTGTTGAGCAATGATTGATATGCCTCGCGGGCTTCTGAAAACTTTTTTTCTCGATAGCGCCGATTGCCTTCTTCAAAAACCTGCTCGGGACTCTGCGCAAGCAGCGCAGTTCCAGAACAGATCAACATAATGAAAGGAGATATCCTACGTCTCATTTTGATTTAAGTGTACGTTCAAGTTCTATGATTAGCTTCCTCGCATCGTCATAGATTTTCTGCATTGCTGAGGCTTCAAAACTAGTGGGTGCAAAGCGAGCCATCTCGCATGATTCCAACAAAGATCTGAGTGCATCGGAAATCTCTCCATTTACAGAACGCCTTGAAAGTTCAATTAGAGCAGCATCAACTGACATATCAGCTTGCTGAATATTCAGCCTATCGCCAAGGTATTTCCACACGGCACGAGCTACCTCCGAATAAAACTGAAGCTTGTGCGCCGACGCATCAGCAGAACCCGTCCTGAGTAGCTGCTCGGCTTGCCTCAGGCCTTTTTGTGCGACCTTGATTGCACGACGATTGCGGTAGCCTACCTCATCCATCCTTATCGCTTGCCGTTGTCGCGAATACACAACGGCTCCGGAGAGACCGGCTAGAGGAAATAGTATCATGACAATAAACACTGGGGTTGCATACAACCGCTCTCCCTGGCGCGAAAGTTCCAAGTTTGCGACTTTTATAAAGCGAATATCTTGACTTAGCAGACGCACATCCTCTTGTGTGATTCCTGCTGTGGACGGAGCTGCGGCGATAACTCCCTGCTCTACTTGCAGTTCAATTGGTTCCGATCTTAATGTGACATAGCGGCGCTTTGAAAGATCAAAATAGGAAAATTCTACTGGCTTGATCCTTTTTCCCCCGGGATACCTCGGGATTAAGAGGTATTCAAAGGACTTTCTCCCGGAAATCTTTTTCCCCCCACGATTGATCTTTTCCGAGACCTTGGGAGTATACTGCTCAAAATCGACAGGCAGATCTACCGCCGGTGACTCAAGAAGCTTTATGTTGCCTGTACCCGATATTGTTACCTTCAGCGTCACCGGCTCGTTCGTCTCCGTACTTTTTCTATCTAGAGTCGTGTTCATCGCAAAGCGACCAACTGCGCCTTTGAAACTTGGTGGCGCGCCGGCCGGCAGTGGCTCTACCTTGATTTTCAGCGGCTTGCTTTTCACCATGTAGTTCATAGTTCGACCAAACGGGTCTCGAAAGAAAGAATCAAATGGATCAAATGAACGTCGGTCCTGCACCTTGACAGTCGTTTCCAATTCCATTGGACTGATTTCTAGACTGCCTGACTGAGTCGGGAAGAGAGCCATTCGTCGAACAGTACCAACTCGATACTGCTTTCCATTTACCACCTCTGTCATGAGCGAAACGTTCTTCGGGTTTTCGATCTCCTCGCTCCAAAAACCAGTAAGGGCTGGATTCTTGTTGACCCCATAATTCGTAACAGAGACACGAGTGTATAACTTGAACGTCAGATTGATCTGTTCTCCCTGTATCACGCGTGTCCTGTCAACTGACGCTTTGAGGAAAAGATTGTCTCCAATCTGAGTACTCAAATTATCGGATGACTTTGCATGCTGTTTCTGACGCGGCGGACTTTTCACCACTTCAAGAGTTAAAGGCGATGTTGTGAATACCTTTCCGCCAACTTTAATCGAAGCCGTGCCGATTGTGAATTTCCCCAGTTCCTTGGGTTGCAAGACATAGCTATAGGTGACAGAGGAACTCATCACACCGTTGATAAATTGCATGCTCGACGACTGGTTCGGGCCACCCATAATGTGGAATTTGCTAAGATCTGGAGGCTGAAGATCTTTGGCAGACCCTGCCCCAGCGTTTTCCAACGTGAGCGACAATGTGAATTGGTTGCCCAGACTGACAGGATTCTTGTCAATACTGGCCTCGAACGTCGCATCCTGGGCGGAGATCAACCTAGAACACAACATGAAAGTGGCTATATAAATCGTACGTACTCTCATGCTACCAATCCTTGTCTGTCTTAGCCCGCACTCTTTGTTGAGCTCGCAATTTCTTCTGCACCTCTCTCTCGCTATTCTTCAACACCTCAAGTATCCGTTCAGCATCAGCTTTTGACATTAACTTCCCCGGCCTGGCTTGCTGTTCTCTTCCCTGCTGGGGCTCTTCTTTTTGTTGCTGGGCCTGTTGTTCTTGTTGTTGCTGCTCCTGTGTTTGCTTGTCTTGCCCTTGCTTCTGCCCGCTGTTCTTGTCCTGTTGATCCTTTTGTTTTTCCCTCTTTCGATTCTGATTCTTTTCGCCTTTGTTCTGCTGCTGTTGTTGCTGCTCTCTTAGTTTTTCCAAGGCATAGGAGAGGTTATATTTTGCATCCATATCGTTAGGATCAAGTTTCAGCGCTTCAATGTAGGATTTTACAGCGTCCTGATACCTCTGCGCTCTGAACTGTGAGTTCCCAATATTATAATGTGCCTGTGCCCTTGTCTCTTTCTCTTCCGACCGTATCATGCCATATTCGTATTCCTTGACTGCGTCCTCATACTCCTCTTGCTTGTAGAGCGAATTACCTAGATTGAAATGTCCCTCGACAAGCTCCGCGTCTTTCTCAATCGCCTTTCGGTAGTTTACTTCGGCATCCGTGAACTTCTCCTCCTTATAAAGATCGTTTCCCTCATTAACCAGTGACCGCACGGATTGCGCATTTGCTGAACCAAATCCGATCAGCCAAACGGCAATCAGACCAAAAGCGAATGTCTTTGGTTTCATGCTTTCGCTCTCTCCTTCTTATTTAACGGACTCCATTTCGCTATCCATCGAACTTTTTTCTCTGAGATCAACGTTTCAAGCAACAGGAGGAAAATTCCAACGCCGAGGAAATACTGGAACCTATCTTCATAATCGGTAATTTGCTTAACGCCAAATTCTCGTTTTTGCAATACGTTAATATCGTCATAGATCTCATTGAGCTCGTCCTGTGTGTTCGTTGCTCGATAGTATTTGCCGTTCCCGATAGCGGTGATCTTCTGTAGCGAGACCTCATCTAGCTTGGATACTACTACTTTCCCGCTTTTGTCTCGCTTAAAATCCACCTGCTGTCCAGCTCTATTGTAAATGGGAATTGGTGAGCCGCTTGGCGAACCCATCCCGATGGCATATAGCAGAATACCTTTCTTGCTTGCCTCTTCTGCTGCCTCGAGCATATCTCCCTCAGTATTCTCTCCATCAGTAATGATAACAAGCACCTTCGTCGTTGGTTCCTCGAAGTCAAACGAATCCATCGCACGCACGAACGCTGAACTGATCGAAGTGCCGGGCGTGGACACAGCGTCGGTATCCATAACGTCGAGAAACAGATTAGCCGCGCTGTAGTCAGTTGTCAATGGAAATTGCGTGTACGCTTCCCCCGCAAACACAATCAAGCCAAGGCGGTCACCACCGAGTCGATTGATAAGATTACGAATTTCAAATTTCGCTTTTTCCAACCTGTTCGGCTTAATGTCCTCCGCTTTCATGCTGAGCGAGACATCAAGTGCAATGAAGATATCAACTCCTTCCTGTTTCACTTCTTCCAGCCGGGTGCCAATTTGCGGGTTTGCGAGTCCCACAATGAGGAACACCAGCGCGAAAAGAAACACCACAAACTTGAGGAGTGCCTTGGCCTTGCTTGCTGATTCAGTGAGTCGACTCAGAATATTCAAGTCGCCAAAGCGCGCCAGTGCCTTCAGCCGAAAGTGCGCGGCAAGCCGGAAGAATAATATAAGCGCTGGAATGAGCGTCAGCAAGTACAGGTATTCTGAATGTGCAAATCGGATCATCTATGGCAGCTTCCGAAACAAAGTGTTCGAAAAAATGAACTCCAGCATCAAAGCGAGCAGGCCGATACCAACCCAGTTGTAGAACAATTCTGTGTATGATCGGTAGGCTTTTACTTCAATACGCGTCTTCTCAAGCTTATCGATTTCAGCATATATTTGTTTCAATGTTCTGTTGTTTGTTGCACGAAAATACTGCCCATTGGTCATCTCAGCAATCTTCTGAAGGGTTTTCTCGTCGACCTCAACGGGCACGTTTCGATAGCGAACACCAAATGGCGTTTGAACTGGATACGGAGCCTGACCGATTGTTCCGACTCCAATGGTGTAAATGCGGATGTCAAACGTCTGGGCGATTTGTGTTGCTGTGAGCGGATCAATCTCGCCACGGTTGTTGACTCCATCGGTCAGGAGAATCATCACCTTGCTTTTTGCCTTACTTTCTCGGAGCCTGTTCACACCCTGGGCAATCGCCATCCCAATCGCGGTGCCGTCCTCGACAACGCCAGATTTTACCTGCCGCAACAGATTCTTCAGCACGCGATAATCCAACGTCAATGGACATTGAGTGAAGCTCTGGCCAGCAAAGATAACGAGACCGATTCTATCATTTGTGCGTCCGTCAATGAATTCCTGGGCAACCTCCTTCGCTGCTTCGATGCGGTTTGGTTTGAAATCCTCCGCAAGCATACTCCCGGAGATATCCAGCAGCATCGCTATGTCGATCCCTTCGGTGTATATCTCTTCTCCTTGTGAACTCGTTTGTGGGCGCGCAAAACCAATGATCAGGAAAGCCAACACGAACATCCGCAACGTAAACGGTCCGTGCCGCAATCGCTCCTTCACAGTTGGCTTGATGCTGCTAAATGGGAGCAATGTGGAGAACCGCACGTCGGTTGTTGATGCGCGATGGCGGCGAATATACCACCACACCAGCACGGGTATCAACACCAAGGCATACAGAAATTCTGGATTCGCCAACGAGACGTTAGGCCCCCACATTTTCCGGTACCTGTTCTACTGACTTAGAAGGTTTCGTTTCTACCAGTATAGTTTTGTCAACTATGTCGTAAGTAACATTTAACATTTCTTCATGTTCGGGTATGCCCGGCTGGAACTTCGCAAACTTAACAAGATCTGCCCGCTGGAGAACGATTTCAGTTTCCTTCCTGACTTCCGATGCAAGAATATGTTTTCTCAAATCATTCATTATTTCATCTGTGGTCTGCTCAAGCGCCATGATGCCGTAGCGGTTCTCAAAATAACGCCGAAGGATTTCCGTAACCCCGGAGTAGTATTCCTTGATGCGTCCTTGCTGCCAGAGTTTTTTCTCTTTGAGGATGGCCAGCTCTTCAAGAGCAACAATGTGAGCGGGTCTGGGGGGTGGAACATAAACATCCCCGGTTTTCTTCTGCTGTCTCTTTTTCCAGTAGCGATAGAATAGAAAGACGAGACCTGCTATTAACAACACCCCACCAACGATAAGCGCAATTTCAGCGAATGTAAATGCGATTGAAAGCGGCGGTTTCACATCCTTGATCGCCAGGGCGGTATCAATTGGCACCCTGTGAACATTAAGAATCAGCTGATTCGTTGCGGCTATCTGGAGTGTCGTATCATCGGGGAGAGAATACAGCACAGATACAGGTGGCAGGATTACTGTACCCGAATCATACATCGCAACGACCAGCTCTGTGGTGGTGGTTGTCTCACCCTTGCGCTCCAAGGGAAAGTGATGGACGACCTGGAAAGGATCAAGCGAGTCCGCAGCCAGCCCGCGTATTGCAGCGGCTTCAGGATGAGTAATCTCTATGTGGACAGTTATCCAGTCGCCGATGAGATAGTCGGTAGAGTTAACCCGTGCCCGAGCAGTTACCTCCTGGGCGCGAGACGTCCCATACAGCAAGAATACCGAAATAGCTGCAAGAAGAACACTTTGAAATTTTTTCCTCATCACAAACGACGCTCTCGCATCCTGAAGAAGTCAACAATCGGTTTCACGTACGGCCTGTCTATCCTGATCGGAATTGCATCTACTTTGCTCCGCACGAATAGAGTCCTGCGTGTATCGT